>NZ_JBFUDR010000100.1:0-19649 GCF_056404615.1 Massilia sp. P2_C2
CAGGATCGACAGCCCCAGGATCACCAGCAGCGCCACGCCGCCTTCGCTGGCCTGTTCGACGATGTTCAGTTCAGCGGCGCGGGCGGCCGGAGCGGCCAGCAGGATGGACGGCAGCGTGCAGCGTAAGAGTCTGGAGAGCATGGTGACGATCGGTATTTACATTGTGAACATAATGACATTTATTGCCCAGCGTCACCAATAACTTTTTTTTCTCAACCGATATCGAAATCGGTATCACCCGCTCAGCGGCACACCGCGTCCAGGTTCCCCACCGGCTCGACGGTCGGCAGCCCCGACAGGTCGATGTTCGCATCCCGTGCGCGCCGCTCCATCATCTCGCCATGGAAGGCCTGCGGACCCGGCAGGCGGTAGGCGGCATCCGCTTGCACCCGGTCCAGAGGCACGAAATGCGCGCCGGCCGCGTCCATGCGCTTCATCACCTCCGGCAGCGTGACCGCGCTCCAGCCGCCCATGTGCGTGAGGAACACCTGCGGGATCATGCGGCCGTACACGCGCTGCGACAAGGCCTTGATACGCGCCAGTTGCTGGTCCACGCGGCGATAGTAGCCGGCCTTCATCGACTCGATCGCGGCGGTATCGCCTTTCTCCACGCAGCGCGCATACGTGTCCGTATAGGCCCAGTCATCGAAGCCCACGGTGACGTCGGCGATGCGGTAACCGTTCGCCTTCAGCCACGCCTGCGCGTCATCGTGACGCGCGCCGCTGCCGCCCGCGTCGAGGAATGGATAGCGCAGCACGTGCCAGTCCTTGCCTGCCATCGTTTTCTTCAGATCGGGCTCGTTCGCACGCACGTCGGCTTCCCACGCTTCCAGCGACGCGGCTTGCGTCAGGCCCATGTGGCTGTAGCCGTGGTTGCCGAGCAGGTAGCCGGCGCGGCGCCACAGTTCCAGTGCTGCGGCGCCATCCCCATCCGTGCCGATGCCTGCGGCATTGATGAAGCCCCAGGCGTCGGGCACGCCATGCTTTTTCAGCGTGTCGATATGCGCCTGGGCGATGCCGGTCCGGGTCATGCCGCGCGGCAGGGCGCCATGCGCCGGGAGGTCGTCGGCCGTGAAAGCGACGTCGAAGCGGTCGGCCGCGGGTGCGGCGATTGCGGCGGCGCCAGCCAGCAGCAGCGTGCAGCACAAAAGGGTTGATTTCAAGGGGATCCTCTCGATGATTTTGTTATCGCGGCGGTGCCGCTTTCTCCTCCGGCGAACCGGCGAATTGGTTCGACCAATACAATTATTGTCCGGATCACGGGCGGCAGGCAACCGCGCTCCCGCGCCTCGAAAACGTAAGCCGTACGTATTGACGCCGGAAAGAAACATACATACGCCAATAATTGGATAGAGCGAAAGATTGACTTTACTTTTCCGGGCATTGTAGTATGAAATCGGTTTCAACTATAAGACCCTGAGGAGATTCCATGCATCCGTCCACCATCCGTACGCCCCTCCTGGCCTGCGCCGCACTGTTCGCCTGCGGCACGGCGCACGCCGCAGCCGGGATCGAAGTCAACCAGCTCGGCTTCCTGCCGGCCGCACAGAAGCTGGCGCTCGTGCCGGCCGGCGCGGACGATGGGATCGCGCGCTTCGCCATCGTCGACGCGGCGAGCGGCAAAGCCGTGTACGAAGGAAAGCTCGGCCCGGCCGCGACGTGGGACGCGTCCGGCGAGCGGGTGCGCATCGCCGATTTCTCCGGCCTGCGCACGGCCGGCAGCTACCGCATCACGGTGGCCGGCCAGCCGGATTCGCCTGTATTCGCGATCGGCCCCGCGCCGTACCGCGACCTCGACGCGGGCGCGATCCGCGCCTTTACGCTGCAGCGCGCCGGCATGGCGCTGGACGCGCGCACCGCGGGCCAGTACGCCCGGCCGCTGGGTCATCCGGACGACAAGGTATTCGTGCACGCATCGGCGGCATCGGCAAAGCGTCCGGAAGGCACCGTCATCAGCAGTCCGAAAGGCTGGTACGACGCGGGCGACTACAACAAATACATCGTCAACTCGAGCATCGCGACGTACACCCTGCTGGCCGCGTACGAACACTTCCCGGCCTGGTTCGACAAGCTCGCGCTGAACCTGCCCGAATCCGGCAACGGCATGCCGGACCTTCTCAACGAGGTGCTGTGGAACCTCGACTGGATGGCGACGATGCAGGATCCTGACGACGGCGGCGTCTACCACAAGCTGACGAACAAGACGTTCGACGGCATGGTCATGCCCGACAAGGCGACGGCCCCGCGCTACGTCGTGCAGAAGACGACGGCGGCGGCCCTCGATTTCGCGGCCGTGATGGCGACGGCGAGCCGCGTGCTGGCGCCGTTCGACGCCAAGGCACCGGGCCGCTCGCAGCGCTACCTGGCGGCGGCCGAAGCTGCGTGGCGCTGGGCCGTGAAGAACCCGGCCGTGCTGTACCGCCAGCCGTCCGACATCAAGACAGGCACTTACGACGACGAGAAGATCGACGACGAGTTTTCCTGGGCGGCGTCCGAGCTGTACATCGCCACGGGCAAGGACGAATACCGTGCCCGCGCCCTCGCGGCCGCGCCGGCGGGCCAGACGGCGCCGGGATGGAACGACGTGCGCCCGCTCGGCTGGATCTCGCTCGCCCAGCAACGCGCGCGCCTGCCGAAGCCGGGCGATGCGGACGGGGCGCAGCGCCAGATCCTGGCCGCGGCCGACAAGCTGCTCGCGCGCTGGCAGGCATCGCCGGCACGCCTGTCGATGGCAAAGTCCGACTTCGTCTGGGGCAGCAATGCCGTCGTGCTGAACCAGGCCATGATGCTGGTGCAGGCCTACCGCATCACCCGGAAGGCCGACTACCTGAACGCGGCGCAGTCGGCGCTGGACTACACGCTGGGCCGCAATCCGCTGGGCCTGAGCTATGTCACGGGCTTCGGCGCGCGGTCGCCGATGCATCCGCACCACCGCCCGTCCGAGGCCGACGGCATCGCTTCGCCGCTGCCGGGCTGGCTCGTGGGCGGGCCGAATCCCGGCCAGCAGGACCGCAAGGACTGCCCTGCGGGCACCCGTTATGTGTCGCGCCARGCGGCGCTGTCCTACCTCGACCTTGGTTGCAGCTATGCCAGCAACGAGGTCGCCATCAACTGGAACGCACCGCTCGTGTACGTGGCAGCCGCGCTGCAATCGCTGGAGCGCTGACATGGCCCGTCCGCCCGGCGCGGCCACGTTGCCGGGCGGCCTTCAGCAACGCCCGACCTCGACCCGGTTTCGTCCGGCAGCCTTGGCCCGATACAGCGCAGCATCGACGCGGGCGATCAAGGATTCCAGTGTCTCGTCGGCGAGTGCACTGGCTACGCCAATGCTGCAAGTGACCGCCAGGGGCGTCGCACCGCCGATGTCGAAAGGATGCGCGGCGACGGCGTGGCACCAACTGTCGACGCGCTCCACACCGCCCGGCTCATCCACTGAAAGGTCCGGCAGCACGAGCAGGAATTCTTCACCGCCATATCTGCCGATGCAATCACCGTCGCGAATCTGCGTGCGCAGTCGCGCCACCAGCCCACGCAACAGTGCGTCCCCGGCGGGGTGCCCATGGGTGTCGTTGACGCTCTTGAAATGGTCCAGGTCCAGCAGCGCCAACGTCAAGGCGCCGCCGTGGCGCCGTTGCTGCGCCAGTTCGCGCTCCGCTGCGCTCAAGATGGCACGCCGGCTCATGGCGCCGGTCAAACTGTCGGTGTACGCAAGTTCGCGCATGCGCTCGTGCGACTCGGCCAGTTCGCGCGTGCGTTCGCGCACCAATGCCTCCAGCGCATTCCGGTGTTGCACCAGCCTTCGGATGCGGAAGCGGTGTCCGGCATACACCAGCAGCGCGGCAAGAACCAATGCCGCGGCAACGACGGGTGGCCTCCGCCACCAGGGCGGCGCGATATCGAAGGCAAGCGTCAAGGGTTCGCTCGTCTGGCCGAGGTCGTCGTTAACAGCAAATAAGTCCAGACGATAGCTACCTGGGCCCAGGCCCGCGTAACGCAATTCGCTGCCGGCCAGGTCGGTCCAGTCGTCCTCGCTTCCGCGCAGGCGGTAGCGCACATGTTGCGATAGCCGGTTGGTAAAGCGCGGTATCTCCCAGCGCAGTTCCAGCATCTGCGTAGGCCCGGGCACTTCTATTTTATGTCCAGGTATCAGGTCGACGCTGCCTAACTTGCCCTCATCCAGCTTGAGCACCAGGGGTTGTACGCGTTCCAGTTGTTCGGGAAAGATGATGCGGCTCACGCCGCCACTCGTGCCGACCCAGATAGCGCCTTGGGTATCTTCGGCAAGCGCGTTCTGATCGCAGTCATTCCAGACCAGCCCATTGCTTTCGTCGAAACGGCGCCAGTTCTTGCCGTTCCACCACACCACACCGACATCGGTACCCGCCCACAACCAACCACGGTGGTCTTCCAGCAGGGACAGGATACGCAATCCTTTGAGTACAGCCGGCTGCACCGGCACCGCTCGGAGTATTCCCGACGGGTGCAGGTCGATACGCATCAGTTGCCGTCCGGTTCCGGTGCGCAGCCACACACGGCCGGCACCACATGCAAGATAGGCGACTCCGCTACTCTGCTCCAGGCCGTTCACCTGCGGCCGCGAGAAGCCATGCACGGGGTCATATCGTAGTAGCCCACTGCCGGTGCCCACCCAGATTACATCGCTGTTTTGCTCACGACATGCGGCATTGACGCTTCGGTCGCTGGTGTCGATCAGCCGATCCACTTCGTCACGCCGCCGCCCTGGTCCGCTGCCGTCGAGCGGCAGGGTGAACAGGCCACGCTTACGGCCAACGACCCACAATTCGCCATTGGCCGCCAACAAACGTCCTCCGCTGATCCGACCTCCGTCGGTCATGGAGCGCCATGACTGGCCGCGGCGACGATGCAGCAGCTCGCCGCCGAACGTGGACAACCACATGCCCCCGCTTCCATCCGCCACGAGGCCTCCCACCTGATCGGTGACCGACGGCGCCTCGTTCGCCATCGCCTGGCCGTCGCCGCCGGTGGAGACCACGCCTCGCTGGGTGCCGATCCATACCCGTCCTGCCCCATCGTCGGCGATGGACCACACCACGTCGGAAGGCAGACCCTGGCGTGTCGTCCAGGACGACCAGTTTTCATAGCCCCTCCAATGCGCGAGCCCGTGACCGGTCGTACCCAGCCAGACGTCACCGTTGAGGTCGGTCAGCATGGCACGTATGCCATCCTCGACGAGTCCGTTGCGCTCACCGAAATACCGCCATTGCCCGGCCTGCCAGCGATACACGCCAGCATTACCTGGCGTTAACATACGTCCTGTGCTGTCCTCGACCATCGGCAGCCAGTAGTGATTGGAGCCCCGCCCCAGGCCCTGCGGTGTGACGTCGGCGAATTTCCTGTCGCCGGCGGCAAGACGTACGACGTATCGGTCACTACGCGCCCAGATCGTGCCGTCTTTCGCTTGCCGCAGGCGCAGCCACTCGCTTTGCGGGACGCCATCGGCAGCGCCCCAGCGTTCGAGCTGGTTTTCGTGCCACCGGCACAGCGCGCTCCCACACCCAAACCACCATGCGCCGTCGTTGGCGACCAGGATCGAGCGAACGTCCAGCGACGCGGACTTTGACGACTCCAGCGTGGCCGGCAAGGCGAATGTCAGGCGTGCGCCTTCCCCGGACCCCGTCACCCTCCACAGCTTGCCCTCCTTGCCGACGACCAGGACGCCGCCCTGCGCCAACGGCGCCAGGGCCTGGCCCTCAAGCGGCGACCAGGTCGAGTCGCTGACGGGCACTTGTGCCATCTTCCCGCCATGGTAATGATGGATACCGCCGGCACCCGCGATCCATAACGTACCGTCGCGATCAAATGCCATGTCTTGCACTTGCAGGCTGGCATCGCCACCCTGCTTTCGAATGCTCTCTCCGTCGTGGCGGTACAGGCCATTCTCGGTGCCGATCCATATTGCCCCGCCTTGCTCCTGCGCCAACGCGGTCACCGCCAGGTTACCCAGGCCTTCGGTGGTCGCGTAATACCGCAACGGTAGCTGCTGCGCGCATCCCTGCGGTGACAGCAATTCCAGGAACAGCACGCAGCACGAGACCAAAAAACAGGGAATCCTTGCTGCAGTGTTGCTTCCCTTCATTATTTACACCCTTTTATTGCTCTTTGGCGGACATCAGGTTGCTCGGCGTTTGTGTTAACGTAAAACGTTCTCAAGGCAAACTGATTAACGAAATCATATCAGTATAGCGCAGGAAAACGACCGGAAATTGCTACAGAGAAAGTGTTGAGCGAAAAGAGGAACAGCAAGGGGCGCTGTTGCGCATGAGGGCGGGCGCCGCGCCGGATGGATTGGCGGCAACGACAGCGCCCGGCCCACACCGCAGGAGGCGCGCGGGAGCCGGATGCCGCTGGACGTGCGGGACGCGCCGGGCTTTACGCCGTGGGTGACACGGCAAGCGCCGGCGCTGCGTTGGGGCTTACCAGCCGACCTTCTTGCGAATGAACGCCGTGAGGATCTCGGCGTTGTCGCGCTGGTGCTTCAGGCGCGGATGGTGGCCATAGCCGGTGAACGGGAAGAACACGGAATCGATTTTCCTGTCGCCGTTCTTGCGCATGTCGTCCACGGCGGCTTTCACGTAGCCCGGCCACGCGGAATCGGCGCGCGTCGCATCCATGCTGCCCAGCGCGCACACGATGTAAGCGTTCGGGTACAACTCGCGGATGCGCTTGACGAATTTTTCATACGCGGCTACGCGCTGGGCCTCGTTCGGCTCGGGCTGCAGCTGGTGGCGGTCGCCGATCAGCCAGCGGTCATTCTGCATCAGGTTGATGACGACGACGTCCGGGGTCCAGGTTGAGAAATCCCAGTGCGTGTCGTTGTTGCCCACGGCGCTGAGCTGGTCGTAGAAGTCGGGCATCGTGAACGGGAACCAGCTGATCATGACGCCGATGCCGCTCTGCGATGTCTGGTGCAGCTCCGCATTCAGGTTGCGCGCCGTGATGCCCGCATACGACAGATAGCTGTTCTTGTCGCGGATGTTGTCGTCGCGGCCGTTCATGGGCGCTTCGTCGCCCATGCCGCTCGTGATGGAATCGCCGAAGAATTCGATGCGGCGCTTGGGACGCGCGGGCGGCGCCAGCATCTTGCCGCCGTCGGACAGCTCCAGGCCGCGGAACGTGGTCGCGCCCTCCTCGCCTTCCGTGCGCTTGGTGATCAGGAAGCTGTGCTTGCCCGGCGCCAGACCGCCCGCCACCTCATAGGTTTTGGTTCCCTGGGCCGCCTCGATGATCAGCGGGCTTGCCGTGTCGCCGTCGATGAATACGTTGAAGTAGTTCTTGCCCTTCTCGTCGTCCAACCTCACGGCCAGCGACGTGCCCGTGAAATTGCCGGCGATGGCCGTGTTCGGCCACGTGATGATGGGTGCCGTCGGCTGCCCGAAATCGATGCGGCCCGTGTACAGCAGGTTCTTGTCGTTCGGCGCGACGGCGACGCCGGCGCAGGCGAGGCCCGCGTGCAGCAGGGCGGCGAGTGCGACGCTTCTGGTGAGTCTTGTGGTGAGTCGTTTCATTGGGGGGCTTTCAGGAATGCGGGCAGCCTGTCGAGGGTGATCACGTCGGGATGGTGATACACCTTCGTCTTGTGCGCCGCGGTGTTGTAATAGTCGCCGGTCCAGAAGTTGTCCTTGTCGGACGTGCCGGCCGGAGCCAGGCCGTCGTTCCAGGTGAGGAACCACAGCCAGCGCGCCCCGTCCGCCTTCATGCGGTCCGGATCGGGGATGTAACTGTTCTCGCTCATGGCCACGGGCTTCACGGCCGGGCCGACGGCCGCCATGCGGCGATAGATGTCGACCTGCGACTTGTAGGCCTTGCGGTCGGTGTCGTCGTAGACATCGTAGCCGACGATGTCTACGACGTCGTCGCCGGGGTACCAGGCCGCATCCTGGCCGTTCCACACCCAGATCAGGTTGTGCAGGCCATGCCCGTTCACGAGACGATCGAACATGTGGCGGTACAGCAGCACACAGGCCTGCGCGTTCGGCACGCCGTCCGTACGCTTGCGGCCCCACCAGAACCAGCCGTCGCCATCGTGCCCGGACGCTTCGTGCAGCGGCCGCCACAGGACGGTGACGCCGGCCGCCCGCAGCGTTGCGAGCTCGATCGCAAGGCGGTCGATGTCCGCGTCGATCCGGCGGCCCGCTGCGCTGGCCGTGTCCAGGCGGCCGTCGCGCACGGGAATCGTGAATGCCGTGTTCTTGCCGGCATCCGCCTCGCGCGCGTAGAAGTTGCCTTCCCCGTTCGCCACGGACGGATCGCGCCAGTGCCAGCAGAACGTCACGAGACCGCCGCGGCGTGCCCAGGCGATCGCTTCGTCGACCTGGCGCCGGCCGTCGGGCCTCGCGCCCGTCGTCCAGGTATTCATGAAGTCGAAGCCCATCAACGCGGGATATTTGCCGGTGTCGTCGAACACGCGCTGCGCCATGTCCACGCCGTCGTTCCACGTCAGGTCCTGCTGGCCGGCGATGGTCTGCCGGCCCCAGGTCGCGCGCAGCCACGCGAATTGCTCCCGGGTGCGCGCGTCCGCCCTGGCATCCACCGGTGCGGCGCGCAGGGGAACACGCGCGGGGAAGCGCGCCGAGGCGCACCCCGTCCCCGCCAGCGCCAGCATCAGCTGCAGCAGACTGCGTCGCTTCACAACCCGTCCTACAGCTTGACGGTCAGGGGCTTGCCGTCATAGGTCACGGTCTTGTCAGCCGCGTCCATGTCGGCGCTCGTCGCCACGCCGGCACGCAGCACGCGCACCTTGATCTGGCGCGTCTGCGGCATGCCCTTGTACTGGCCGCTGCGCGCGCCGATCGTGACAGTGCCGGACTTGTCGTCATAGCTGAACGGGATGCGGCTGTACTCGCCCCGCTCGTACGCATTGGTCACGCCATCGTCCTCGTACAGGCTGGCCTGGCCGTTCGCGCCCGCATACACCTGCAGCACGATCGGCGCGTCCGGCTTCTCGTCCACGTATTGCGTGACGGGACCGGTCGGGACCACGGCACCCGCGCGCACGAACACGGGGATGCGGTTCAGCGGCGCCGGCACGGTGGCGCTGGTGCCGCCCGCGTAGCGCTTGCCGGTATCGAAGTCATACCAGTCGGCACCCGCCGGGAAATACACGGTGCGTTCGCGCGCGCCATAGCGCGTGACCGGCGCGACCATCAGCGCGTGGCCGAACAGGTACTGGTCCTTGACGTTCTTGACCTTGTCGTCGCGCGGGAAGTCCATCACCAGGCCGCGCATCATGGTGCCGTTGGCGTAATGCGTGTCGGCCGCCATCGTGTAAATGTACGGCATCAGGCGATAGCGCAGCTTCAGGTAGCCCACCATCGAGTCGCGCATCGCGTCGTCGCCGGCCGAGATGTTGTAGATCTCGCGCTTGACGACTTCGCCGTGCGAACGGAACAGCGGCGAGAACGCACCGAACTGGAACCAGCGCAGGTTCAGCTCACGCCATTCCTTCATGTCTTCCGGCTTGGCCTGGTCGTTCGTCGTGGCGCGGTTTTCCTGGGCCGAGCCGACGTCGCCGTACTGGAACCGGTTTTCCTGCGCATAGCCGCCGATGTCGTGCGTCCAGTTCGGGATGCCGGACATCGAGAAGTTCACGCCCGACGCGATCTGGTCGTACAGGTTGTTCCAGCGGCCGGCCGTGTCGCCGCTCCACACGGCGACGGCATTGCGCTGGATGCCGGCAAAGCCCGAACGCGACAGGATGAACTGGCGCTTGTCCGGCTGGTCGCGGCGCAGGCCTTCGACCATGCCGCCCGAGTGCACGAGGCTGTACGGATTGAACGTGATCTCGCCCGGGCCGTAGACGGTCGGACCGATCAGCTTCTTGAAGTCCTCCAGGCGCGAGTTCGACAGCACGTCCGGTTCCGTATTGTCCATCCACCAGGCGTCGAAGCCCTTGTCCACCAGCTTGTGCTGCATCTGGCGGTAATAGATGTCGCGCGCTTCCTGGGTGTACGGGTCGTAGTGGCTGTTCTTGTAACCCTTGCCGACCCAGTCGAGCGCGCCGTCTTCGACGTTCTTCGTCCACATATGACCCTTGGACGCCAGCTCCTTGTAGTTGTCGGTATTCGAATAGAACTTGCCCCAGATGGAGATCATGATGTGCGCGTGCTGTGCGTGCACCTTGTCGACCATGCCCTGCGGATCGGAGAAGCGGACCTTGTCGAAGTCGTGCGAACCCCAGCCGTCTTCCGGCCAGTAGAACCAGTCCTGCACGATGTTATCGAGCGGCCAGCCGCGCTTGCGGTATTCCGCCACCGTCTCCAGCAGCTGGTCCTGCGTCTCGTAGCGCTGGCGCGACTGCCAGAAGCCGTAGGCCCACTTCGGCATCATCGGCTGCTGGCCCGTCAGCAGGCGGTAGCCGCCGATCACGTTGTCCATGCTGTCGCCGCTGACCACGTAGTAGTTGACTGCTTCCGCGATCTCCGACGACATTGTCAGCGAGTGGCGCTCGGGCGCGGGCAGCGGATCGTTATGCGTCATCGCGATCATGCCGCCCGACGGTTTCCATTCCAGGTGCAGCCTGACCGGCTTGTTCGGCTCGAACTTCACTTCGAAGTTGTGGTACCACGGGTTCCAGCCCTGGCGCCACACGTCCATGACCTGCCTGCCGTCGACCGTGAGGGTCGCGTAGTCCGATGCGTACAGCTGCATCTTGTGCACGCCGGCCTTCGGGCTCGCCATCGCGCCGTCCCACACGACCTTGACTTCCTTGCCACCCAGCGCCTTCATCGGCGGGAGTTCCTTCGGCCAGTTCTCCGTCACGTCCTTCAGGAACTGGTAGGCGATGTCCTTTTCCTGGCGGGTCAATGCCAACTTGCCGTCGATGTAGTAGCGCGCCGTCAGGCCGCCGGCCTTGCCCTGCTCGTCGGTCAGCTTCAGGTCGCGCGACAGCCAGGCATACGGTCGCGCATCGCCGAAACGCGTGATCGCATTGTTGTCCCACAGGACGCCATAGTTCTTGTCCGAGACGACGAACGGCACCGACGCGATCATGTTGTGCTGCTGCAGCAGGACGTCCTCGCCGTTGTAGTTCATCTGGGCGTTCTGGTGCTGGCCCAGGCCGTAGAACGCATCCTTCGTGCCGTAGTTGAAGCCTTCCTTGATGGCCAGGAAGGGCTTGCCGCCGACCTGGACCGGCGTGATGGATTCTGCCGCCTGCGTGAGGAAGGCCTTGCCGGCGGCGTCGAAGAAGCGGACCTGGCCATCCTTCAGCGACACCTGGACCGAGATCTTCTGCGCCTTGAGCGTCGCGGTCTGTTTGTCGTTCGTGACCGTGAACTTGCAGGCGCACGGTTTCGCGACCGTCATCAGGGACGGGGTCAGTTCCTTGGCCACAGTGTCCAGCTTCACGACGTGGACGATGTTATCGGCCATCAGTTCCAGGCGCACGAGCTTCGCCGGGCCGGTATCGGGGCGTACCTCGATGCCGGTGGCGGTCTGCACGGCCGTGCCGGCCAGGGCGTGGCCGCCGGCGGCCAGCAGCAGCGCGGCGGCTGCGATTCGAGTCAATTGCATATCTCTCTCCCGCGATTTCTGTTTTGTGTGTATTTAGAGGGTCAGTACGACCCCATCCTCACCTTCAGTATGGTCGGCGCAGCCGGCAGGTTCAGGCCGTAGTCGGTCTGGTCACCGTTCCAGTTGCGCTCCATGACCCACTTGCCGTCGGCGCCGAAGTGGCCCTCTTCCACGCGTGCATAGCCAGTGGGCTTACCGGCATTTGGCCCCGTGCCGTCGAACTTCACGCGGATCTGCTGACCCACGAGGACGAATTCGTCGGGCCCAATCTGCGCGATCGCGACACCGCCGGACGGCTGTTCCGTGCCTTCGGGGAAGTCATCCTTGTTGCCCAGGCCCGCGCGCTGGCCGAACTGGAACTCACGAAACGACAGTTGGATATCCCAGCCATTTGCCTTCACCGTCTGCGGCGCGCGGTCGTCGCCCTCGGCCGCACCGTACGTGCGGCCCTCGAACGCCCATTTTGCCCACACGCGCTGCATGGGTGCAAACACATCGTAGATCCTGGCGAACGGCTCGACCATGCGGCGATCCGTATATTTCGAACCGAGCGGGTAATTGCTATACGACGCGTAGTCGATACCGAACGGCCCCACGCCGAGCGCCCCTTTGCCGATGATCTGGTAGACGTAACGTGCGTAGGTGGCCGCGTTGCCCATTTCCGGCACCATCAGAGGATTGTCAGGACGTTGAAACAGTTGCAACGTGGCGCTCACGTTGCTTGACTCGGGCATATAGATGTCCGGGCCGGCGAAATCGATGTGCGGCGCGGCCGCTTTATAGATGCCGATCACGTCGTAGGTCGGGCCACCGGACGCGAAGTCACCTTTCCACGGCGGCGCCGGCTGGTTCAAGACCGGCGCGCGCAAGGCATTGTTCACGTACATCGGCAGGTCGTACACGGCGCGGCCGGCCTTGGCGATGTCCTCGATGTAGCTGGCGATGGC
Organism: Massilia sp. P2_C2; assembly: GCF_056404615.1. NCBI lineage: Bacteria > Pseudomonadati > Pseudomonadota > Betaproteobacteria > Burkholderiales > Oxalobacteraceae > Massilia > Massilia sp. P2_C2. Next base: position 12,501 of record NZ_JBFUDR010000100.1, read on the forward strand.
CCACGTGTGGAAATACTGGTCGGCGTAGTCGCCGTACACCTCGGTCCACGTGCCCTGCTTCGGACGGCCCGCCGGCGGCGGCTGGTGCGCCAGGACGGCAGCCGGTACTGGCTGCTGGAACGCGGACTGGGCGCGCGCCGCGAAGTCACGCACGGTGCCGTAGGTGCCGACTTCGTTCTCGACCTGCACCATGATCACGGTGCGCTTGCCGGCGTCGATCTTTTTGATGTGCTCCATCAGGGCGACGAAGGCCTTCTTGTCGGCGGCCAGCGTGGCTTCGCCGAACGGTGACAGGCAGTAGCTCGTCTTGCCGTCCTTGTCGATCATGCGCGGGAAGCGCTTGTTGTCGAACTTGACCCATTCCGGCGCATAGGCCGGTCCGGTGTTCTTCCAGGTGCCGAACCACAACAGCACAAGGCGCATCTTGTGCTCGCGGGCCTGCTCCACGAGCTTGTCGACGTAGCTGAAGTCGAAGGTGCCCTCCTTCGGCTCGATCTGTTCCCACGCGACCGGAATCTCCAGCGTGTTCGCATGCGCATCCTTCATCGCAGCCCACACTTTCGGCAACGCGGCCGGGTAATTGCTCGAGTTCTGAGCCTGTCCGCCCAGGATGAGGAAAGGCGCGCCGTCCACCATCAGCGCGTAGCGGCCGTCCTGGTGGACGATGCGCGGCAGCTCGGAGGCGGCGTCTTTGACGGCGGCGGCGGCCTGCGCGCCGGCGGTGGCGAGCAGCAGGCTTGTCGCCAGCACGCGGAAGGACTTGGTTTTCATGCGATTACGGGTCTCCAGTCGTTAATTGGGGTAAAGAATATTGTAGAAGATAGGATCGAGCAAAAGGCCAGCCCCGGGCTCGATTCCTGAAATTTGCGTCAAAACTGCAATGCGTCGAGCTGCCGGCTCTCGCCCGGGCGCAGCTTGACCGTCACGGAGCGCGCGCCGTAGCGCACCTTCGCCGCGCCGCCACCGGCGGCTGCCCGCACGGTGGCGCCCACGAGGCGGCCCTGCTTCCAGCGCATGTCGACGACGAACCCGCCGCGCGCGCGCAGGCCCGTCACTTCCCCGTCCGGCCACGTGGACGGCAAAGCCGGCAGCAGCGCGATCTCGCCGGCCTGCGATTGCAGCAGCATCTCCGCGATGCCTGCGGTGGCGCCGAAATTGCCGTCGATCTGGAACGGCGGGTGCGCGTCCAGCAGGTTCGGATAGGTGCCGCCGCCATTCATCTGTTCCGAGCCGGCGCTGGCCTGCTGGGCCGCGCGCGCGCCAGGGGTGGCCAGCAGGCCGCGCAGCATGCGGTAGGCGTGATCGCCGTCCTCCAGGCGCGCCCAGAACGCCATCTTCCACGCCATCGACCAGCCGGTGCCGGCATCGCCGCGGGCTTCCAGCGTGCGCTTCGCCGCGGCGGCCAGCGCGGGTGTGCGGGCGGGGCTGATCTGGCGGCCCGGGTACAGCGCGAACAGGTGCGACACGTGGCGGTGCGTGTCGCCCGGCGTGTCCAGCACCGGATCCTTTTTCTCTTCCAGCCATTCGAGCAGCTGGCCCCAGCTGCCGACGCGCGGCGCGGCCAGGCGGTCGCGCATGGCGGCCAGGCGGTCGCGCAGCGGCTTGTCGACGCCGAGGATACCGGCCGCTTCCACGGTGTTGTTGAACAGGTCCCAGACGATCTCCTGGTCGTACGTGACGCCATCCTCGATGGGACCGTGCTCGGGCGACCAGCCCTGCGGGGCGACCAGGCGCCCGTCCGGCAACTCCTTCAGGTAGTCCTGCCAGAACGCGCAGGCTTCCTTCATCATCGGATACGCCACCTCGCGCAGGAACGCCTTGTCCTGCGTGAACGCGTAGTGCTCCCAGAAGTGCTGGGCATACCRGGCGTTGCCCGTCTTGTTCCACAGGTAGCTCATGCCGCCGAACGGATTCGATTCCGTGCGCAGCGTCCAGCCGCGCACGGGCTTGCCGTCCCTGCCCTTGAACTCGGCGGCAGTGGTCTTGCGCCACATGGGCGCGACGCTCGTGACGAACCCGAAGAACGGCCGCGCCATCTCGGACAGGTTCGTCACTTCCGCCGGCCAGTAATTCATCTGGACGTTGATGTTGGTGTGGTAGTCCGACCGCCACGGCGGCGTGAAGCTGTTGTTCCACAGGCCCTGCAGGTTCGCCGGCAGCGTGTCGCGCGAGCTGGACGCCAGCAGGTAGCGGCCGTACTGGAAGTATGTCGCTTCCAGTTCCGGGTCGCCGCCCTGCTTCGTGTACGCCAGCAGACGTGCATCCGTCGGCAGCGCCGCGCGCTCGGGTGCCGTAGTGCCGAGGTCCAGCCGCACGCGGCCCAGCAGGGCGCCGAGGTCGCGTTCGTGCTCCGCACGCAGGTCGGCGACGGGGCGGGCCGCCGCGCCCGACACCTGCGCCGTCACGCGCGCCAGCGGATGCTCGCCGCGGAATCGGCGCGCCGCGTCCGCCACGTAATTCGTGCCGGCGCCGATGATCACGGTGAGGGCGTCGCAGCCGGAAAACACGATGCGGCCCTTCTCCACCGTCACCTTGCCGCCTTCGTTCACGACCTGCACCTGGCTCGCGTAATCGATCGCATTGGCAGTGGGCGGCTCGCCCGACGGCGTCCAGCCGGCCAACGTGCCCGTCGCGTACAGCCGACCTGCGCCTGCGGCGAGGTGCGCGCCATGGCGGTCGGACAGCCCGATCGTCCCGCTGTACTGGCCCGGCCGGTCGGCCGTCAGGCGCAGCACGATCACCTCGGCCGGATGGCTTGCCCATGCCTCGCGCCGGAACCGTACGCCACCGTGCGTGTACGTGACGGCGTGGATGCCGTGCGCGATGTCCAGGGTGCGGTGGTAGTCGCGCGCGTCCGCCTCGTGGCCCGGCAGGTCGACGACGACGTCGCCGAACGGCTGGTAGGCGCCCGTCTCGCGGTCGTCGCCCGACCACAGCGTGATGTCGTTGAACTGCAGGTGTTCCCGATTGATGCCTCCAAAGACCATGGCACCGATGCGGCCGTTGCCGATCGGCAGGGCCTCGCGTTCCCAGCCGTAATCATTGTCCTGGGCCGGCTGGTCGTAACGCAGCACGAGATCCGGCGCAGCGGCGGCCACCCCGCCGAGGCCGGTCAGCGCCAGCGCGATCATCGTCATCCGGGCCGTGCGACGCAGTCCTGCAAGGGTACGTATGGACATCATGTTATGCAATCGATTAAAAAAAAGACGATAAAAATCGCTCCCGCAGGAGCGCGTTCAGTGGGCCGCGGGGGTGCCGTAGGCGATGCCGCGGCCGGCCGTGCTCATGTAGACGACGCCATAGCGGTTCATGTCGCCGACGATGAACTGGCCGTCGCCCGGTCCGCCGTACTGGTGGGCGTCGTCGTTAATGCGGGTCCAGGTGGCGCCAGCATCAATGGAGCGGTGGATGCCGCGTACCCCATCGACCTCACCCCAGACGTAGACGGCCGGATAGTCGCGTCCCGGCGCCGCCTTGCCGAAGCCGACGGCCCCGCAATAACGCACGGGTACGATGGACGCGAAGTGCGCGCCGCCGTCGACCGAGCGTACCAGACCTCCGCTCCTCAGCGCCACCCACACGTCCCCCGCCCGTCCCGGCACCGTACGCACGAGGTGCGACCCGCCCGCGGGCAGGCTCGCGCGCGGCGCGAACGAGGCGCCGCCATCCGTGCTGACGAGCAGCGCGGCGTCGTCATAGGCATACAACACGTGCGGATCGACGCGGTCGGCCACCGGCTGCAGCTTCACTCCCGCGAGACCGGTCACCAGCGACCACGTGGCGCCGCCGTCGCTCGAGCGCCAGGCCTCCCTGGAGCGTTCCGGCGCGTGCAGGATGACCGCGCCGTCGGCCGACAGCGCCACCTGGCCGCGCTTGCCCTTCTGGGTCGCCGTCTTCGTCCACGTGGTACCGCCGTCGCGCGTGACGAGCATGCTGTCGCCCACGCGCACCATCGTGCGCGGCACCAGTCCCGCCACGGCCAGACCGGTCGTCGTGCCGATCTGCGGCGCGTGGATGCGGCCGTGGCGCGCCGGATCGTCGTGCAGGAAGCCGTCGTAGTCGCCGATGGCCGACACGAGCGGCCCGCCCGGGACACTGGCCAGGCCCAGCGGCACCGTCTCTTCCAGGCCCGCCACCGCGAACGTCCACGTTGCCGGCGCGGCGTCGATGTTCGCCGTGCGGAACACGCCGTTGCCGGACGTGATCCAGACGGCATGCGTGTCGGCCGGATCGAACTCGACCGATCCGGCCCAGTGGATCGCATGGCCCTTCAGCCAGGGCACGCCGGCGTCGTCACGCACGAAACCGCGCGCGATGACGTCGGTCCAGCTGGCGCCGCCGTCGTTCGACAGGAAGATGCGGTCGCCCTTGGCGTCGCCCTGCGGCAGGAAGGTGTTGATGGTCGAGACGACGAGCCGCTGCGGATGCTTCGGATCGACGCTGACGCCGGCGAACGGCCGCGTCCAGCCGGCCGGCGTGATGTTCGTCCACGTGCCGCTGGCGATCGTGTATTTCCAGACCTGGCCGCGGTCCATCGGCTCGCGGCCACCGCGGTCCGGATGCGGGCCGGCGCCGTTCGCGAACGTGACGACGAGGTTGCCGGCACCGTCCAGCACCGCGCGCTGGGGCATCAGATCCACCGGTGCGCCCGCGACGGGCTCGAACGTCGTGCCGCCATCGTCGCTGCGGTACAGGTTGGGCCCGACGGCGCCGAAGCGCGAGACGCCGACGAATACGCGGCGCGCCTGCCCCTCGCGCACACTGGCAGGATCGGGCACGACGATGGCGATGCCCACCTCGTTCGGGGTCGTGGTGACCGGCAGCGCGGTCAAGCGCGCCCAGGTGCGGCCCGCGTCGACGCTCCTGAACAGGCCGTCGCGGCGGGTGCCGACGTAAAGCTGTTTGCTGTTGCCGGGATCGACGACGAGGCGCTCGCCGTCCTGGCGGCCCATGCCGTTGCCATGGGTCTTGAACTGGGACGTGACGTCGACGATCGAAAAGGTCTTGCCCGCGTCCGTCGAATGCAGGATCGCGGTGCGGCCACCGTTCAGGTATTGGATGCCCGCGAGGAGCCAGATATTGTCGGCATCGCGCGGATCGACGGCCAGCGAGTCGATGCCGAGGAAGCCCGTCTGGTCTTCCGCCACCCAGTCGAGCAATGGGAACCAGCGCTGCTTGCGCGGATCCCAGCGATACGCGCCGCCCACGTCCGTGCGCGCATACGCGACACCTGGCGCCGCGCGGCTGGGTACCACGGCCGTGACGAATCCGCCGCCGCCGATCGCCACGCTGTCCCATACATAGGGCGTGGCGTTCGCGCCCCATGCCGGGAATGCCGGCACCACGGCCAGAGCAAGCACCAGGGCCACTGCCGGGGCCAAGGCCGACATCTTCGCCTTCATCGTTGTGTCTCCATCATACAGTCAACCACCTATCCCTTGAAGACGCGGAAGCTGTGCGGCGGGATCGCCACGTCGCTCACCGTGTCTGCGCCACCGCCGGGCACCGTTTCCGCGGCCGGCCGCGTGCCGCCCGCCGCCTGGTGTTTCACGACCTTGACGGTCGTCGTCGTGTCGCGGAACGACTGGATGACGTAGGCACCGTTATCGTAAGTGAACAGGCTCACGCCCGCCGGCGCCTCGATCCGCACGGGCGCATCGGCCAGCAGGTATTTCTTCACGCTGTTCATCACGCCTGGCGGCATACTATACAGGTCCCCGATATTGCCGGGAATGGACAGCACGTAGAGAACGCCCTTCGAGTATCGGTTCATCAGCAGCACCGGGAAGCCGCGCGCGCCGGCGACGCCACGCACGATGGGCCACGCGTCGTTCGTGAAGTAGTGGAGCTCCGGGAACAGCACATCGCGCGGCGCCACCTTCGGATCGTCGCGCAGCGATTCGCCATTGCCCGCGCCATAGCCGTTGTAATAGTCGTTCACCAGCACCTGGTTGCCCGTCGCATAAACTTCCACGAGGTCCTGGAATCCACGGTCCTTGCGCTTCGGATCCTGCGTCGCCTTCACGAAGCCCGACGTCACGAACACGACCTTCCCCGCCTCGAGCTGGCGCTTCACCTTGTTCAGCACGTCCGGATCGGTGGCCGCGGCCTGCGTCAGCAGCATGGTCTGCGCATCCGCCGGGAAGCGCGCCGTCAGCGCGATCGGGATGCCGACATTGCCCAGGTAGTTGTGCAGGAAGTCCTCGGCCGACGACGCATTCGCGGGCCGGTAGCTCGCGAGGCCCGTCGGGTTACCCAGCTGGTCCAGCACGGCGTCGATCTGCTTCAGCGCCGCGCCGGCGGCCAGGCCCCAGCCCGGCGGCGCCGTAGCATGAGGATTCGCGGACTTCCAGTCGGCCACGATGCGATCCCAGTCGAAGCTGGTGGCCTGACCCGCCCAGGGACGGTCGCCCGCCTCGGCCGGCGTGTCCTGCGCGGCCGGGTGCCAGTTGAACAGCGTGATCTCGGGCGCCTTCGCCAGCATCGTGTCCCACAGCTGTTCGGCATAGCGGTCGACGTAGCGGATCGAATAGGTGTCGACCCAGCCGCCGCCGTTCCGGCCGTCCTGCCGCAGCGTGGAAAAATAGCGGATGATGTTGTACGACTCGTACTGCTGCAGCAGCTGGTCCGTGATGACGGGGTCGCGCGTCTCGGTGCCGGCGTAGATGCCGTCGAACATCTCGGGCTGCTGCGCGAGGTCGAAGCCCAGGCCCTGGAAATGCTCGTACCAGTTCGGGTACTTGATGACGATCTTCACCTTCGGGTTGACGGCGCGCGCCGGCCCGATGATCAGGTCCTTCGACACCTTGCGCATCGTGGCGATGCGATAGTCCGTCCACGTGCGCGTCCCCTTGGCCTTGATATCCGCGTCCGACTTCGACGTGTAGAACGTGAAGTCGTCGAGGATCACGTGATCGAAGTGGCGCGCCATCAGTTCCATCGCCCGCTTGCACGTGTCGCGGTCGCGCGGCGACTCGTAGTCGAAAGTCATGAACTGGCCGTTGAAACCGCCGGCCGCGAGCGTCACGCCGCCGGCCACCTCGATCCCCTTTGCCTGGAACCGGCGCTTGACCGCTTCGATCTCGGCATCGCTGGCGAAATGGTTGTCGCGGTAGCCTTCGATGTACACCTTGTCGAACGGGACCTGGC
>NZ_JBFUDR010000101.1:0-19595 GCF_056404615.1 Massilia sp. P2_C2
TCGAAGCCGGCGTGGTCATCATGCTCGGCGGTTGTGTGCTGTTGTGCCTGCACTGGGTGCGAACGTTGCCGAAGGCCAGCGCGATCCCGCAGATCATCGGTGGCGGCAGCGCGGCGGTCCGGCTGCGCAGCCAGATCGCGCAGGCCGCGGCGACGGATCTGCCCGTGTTACTGCTAGGCGAAACAGGGACCGGCAAAGAAGTCGCTGCGCAGGCCATTCATGCGGCCAGTGGCCGCGCGCGCGGGCCCATCGTTGCCGTCAACATGGCAACGCTGAACGACAGCCTGGGCGCGGCCGATCTGTTCGGGGCGGTCAAGGGGGCTTATACCGGAGCGCAAACGACGCGCCAAGGCCTGTTCGCGGAAGCCGAAGGCGGTACGCTGTTTCTCGACGAAATCGGCGATGCGCCCGCTCCCGTCCAGCCCATGCTGCTGCGCGTGCTGGAAAGCGGCGAATACCGCCCGGTCGGCGGCAGCACGGTCCAGCGCTGCGACGTCCGCCTGATCGCCGCGACCGATCGCGATCTCGGCGCGCATGGCTTCAATCAGCCCTTGTTGCGGCGGCTCGAAGGCTTCGTGATCCATGTGCCGCCTTTGCGCAAGCGCCGCGAGGACATCGGTTTGCTGATCCTGCATTTCTTGCGTGAATGGCAGTGCCGCCAGCAGGCGCCGCAGCTAGCGGCGTTGCCCTTTTCGCTCGTCAGTCAGATGTGCAATTACGATTGGCCGGGCAATGTCCGGCAACTGGCGCATACCGTGCGGCGCGCCGCGATTGCGCTGGCGGCGGACGAGCCGGTGTCGCTGCATGTACTCGTCGGCCACGTCGACGCCGCACCGTCCAGCCATCCAGCACACGGCGCCGCTCCCGCCGGCAGCGCGCCGTCGCTGCCGACGAGGAGCCGGAAACGATTGGAAACGCTGAGCGACGACGACGTGCTGGACGCGATGGAAAGGAATGGATGGCAGATCCTTGCCGCGTCCAGGGCGCTCGGCATTTCGCGTCCGTCGCTGTATAAACTGCTCGAATCGCATTCATGCATCCGCCCGGCGGATGCCATTGCCGCCGCCGAATTGCGGGACGCATGGCTAAGTTGCGGCGGCGACGCGACACGCTGTGCCTCCGTCTTGCGCACGCCGGGCGACGCCTTGCGCCGCCGGCTGCGCGAAGAAGGATTAATTGATTGATCCCTCGGAGGTCTCCGCGAGTACGAGGTCGAAATCGGCATGAAATACGCGCAGTTCCGGTTCGTCCACGTCAGCGCGATAGATCTCGACCGTCAATACGATCGACAGGCTCCAGCCACCCCGCCTGCCCAGGTGCAGCGGCTCGTTCAGCTTGTCGATGATGCTCAGGTAGTACGCCGTGCTCTCGTCGGACATAACGCCGTCCGAGGGAATCCGGTGGCTTGCCCGGTCGCTATGGCGCTCCAGGGGCGAGGGATCGAAGAACCTCGGCAGCCGGTGATGCGATCCGTAACTCTTGACGTTCGGGCGGCTGACGAGGCACAAGTCATTGACTTCGAAATATTCGAATCGCGGCCCGTACGGATTGTCGAGCATCCCGCTGCCGACCAGCACGACGGGCAACTGTGAGTGCGGGGACAGAAGGACGACGCCGGCATGCTTGCCGGTCGTTGGACGCACGCCGGGTGGCAGGTTGACGACGAGACGCGAGTCCGTCTGGTCGGCGTCGAAGTGCAGGTAAAGCGTAAGCGGCTGGTTCGGATCGGACATGGGCTACTCCATTGAATGATGACTTCATTGCCGGGACGGGACGCGCAAAGGTCAATTCGGGCGGGTGCCATTGCCGACCTGGACTTCCGGATCGAAGCGGAAAACGCGCACTTCCGTGGCATGCGTCCCGCGCAAAATGCGCACCGTCAGGTTGAGGGAAAGCTCCCAGCTGCCGTTGGTATGGGCGATGTTGAGCGACCGTTTCCAGAGTTGCGTGATCGTGCGCCGGTTGCCCTTGTCCGCCACGCTGGAGTCGAAGTCGTTTTCGAAGAAGTAGCTGGCGCCGATCGATTGCAGGAATGGCGACGGCGGGGCATAGCGCGTCTCGCGATCCGGGCCTGCGACGACGATCTTGGGCCGGGTGATCAGGCAACATTCGATTACCTGGAACGATGTGAAATGGCCGTCATGACCATCGATGGCGCCGCTGCCGACGACCTGGAGCGCGACGGACTCGCCCTGGTAGAGTTGCACGGCGCCGCCGCCGGTACCATATTCACCAACCGGGTTCTCGTTGCCGGGTACCAGGGTCCAGGTGAGTTGATCGCTGTCCTGGGCCACGTCGAAACGGATGCCCAGCACCACATACTGTTCGCCTGTCATTTGCTATCCTTTTTCATTGGTGGTAACGCAAATCTCGCCGCAACGAGAGCAGATCGGGCTCGCTTTCGATCAGGTTGACCGGATAGCCCAGGGATTTGCTGAGGGCGACCTCCGCGAGCGAGCGCGGGCGGTCGCCCAGCAGTTCGTAGACGATGGCAGCGCGAAAATGGATGTCCGCGCCCGTCGCCGTACCGGCCATTGCCGCGTCGATGGCCTGCCGCGCCAGGGCCCGGGCGCCCGTCTTCGCGGCATACATGGCCAGGCGCGATTGCAGCAGGCGATTGTCCGGGTCGCGCTCCAGCAGCGGCTGCAGCAGGTCGATGGCGTGCCGGTAGGCCTGGCGCGATTCCGCTTTCCGTCCCGGCAGCCAGCGCAGCGCGTCGGCGAGGTTTGCCCAGCCGAGATAGAAATTCGGATTGCCTTTGTCCGTGGAGATCGCCTGCTCGAATGCACGGGCGGCACCGGCAATGTCGCCCCGCGCGAACAGGGCGGCGCCGAGATTGCCGTACAAACGGCTGTCCGGCCGGACCTGCAGGCCCTGCTGCAGCACGTGCAGGGCTTCGTCGTCGCGGTGCTGGTAGAGCAGGGCGCCGTTCAGATTCGCGTACGACACGGCCGACCCCGGATCGAGCGCGATGCTGCGCCGGAACGCCCGCTCGGCGCCGACGGCATCGCCCTGCCGGAACCGCAGGGTGCCCAGCAGATCCGTGAACCAGCGTTCATCGGGATACAATGCCAGCGCTGCCTTGATGACGGCTTCCGCGTCGTCGAAGCGGCGCGCTTCGATCAGGATGTGGGCCTTGCTGTTGAGCGCAAACAGGTTTTGCGGATCCAGTACGAGGCTGCGCTCGTCCAGTCGCAAGGCATCATCCCATTTCCCCTGCAATTCCCTGACCCAGGCCTGGGCGGCGTGTGCTAGCGCCAGTTGGTCGTCCAGCACCAGCGCCTGCTGGGCGCTGGCGTCGGCACGCCGCAGCCAGCTCTCGTCGCGACTGTCGAGGACGTAGCGCAGGCTGTAGGCGAGCGACAGGGCCGCGGTTGCCCCCGTATGACGGGGATTGCGCTCGACGATGTCGCCGAACAGGGAAATGGCGCGCTCGAGACTGCCGTCGTGCTCGAATCGGCGCAATGCGTAGATGCCGGCATCCATTGCGGCCACGTCGGATAGTGCGACGTGGTCCCGCAACGCCGGCAGATGGTCATCCCCGGCGACTGCCACCGACAACACGACCGCCGCGGCGCCCAGCCACGCCCACCCTGTCCATCCGCGCCGCGCACGCCGCGGGGCGGTCGCCGGCGCAGGCGCGGCTTCCGCTGCGGCATCGAGGATGCCGGCGATCGTGTCGCACACCTGGCGCATCGACGCGCAGCGGCGGGCGGGATCGCGTTCGATCATCGCGTGCAGCAGCACCGCGACGGCGGGCCGTACGGTCGGCGGCAGCGGCCAGCGTGCGGGCGTCGATTGCAGGTGCGCAGCCGCTAGCGCGAAGCCGTTCAAGTCCGAGAACGGCAGTTTCCCGGCCAACAGTTCGTACATCACGACACCGAGCGCGTAAATGTCGGCGGCCGGCGTGGGGCCGTGTCCCTGCAGCCGCTCCGGTGCCATGTAGGCGATCGTGCCCTGGCCGTCGTCCAGGGCGCCGCTCTGCGTAGCCAGTGGATCGAAACGGCGGGCCAGGCCGAAATCCAGGATCCGGATGCGGCCCGTCGGTTCGATCATCAGGTTGGAGGCCTTGAGATCACCATGCGCCAGCAGGGACCGATGGGCTTCGTCCATCGCTTCGGCCACCTGGCGCACGATGTCCAGCGTCAGCGCCTCGTTCTGCGGCAGGCCGCCGGCGTAGTCGCGCAGCGTCGTCCCGCGCACCAGTTCCATGACGATGGACTGGCTTTCGCCGTCGTCGTCGACCGCGTAGACCTGCACGAAGGCGGCGTGGTTTAGCGAGGCGGCCAGTTGCCCTTCCGTCAGCAGCGTGTCGGGACGTAATCTGGCCTGGGCCGGCTTCAGCCGTTTGAGCGCGACGGCACGACGCAGCCGTATGTCCCAAGCTTCGAATACCTCCGCGAAGCCGCCTTCGCCCAGGCGCTGCCGGACCTGGTAATGCGCGGCGGCCGGTGCGAACGGTGCCGCCGATGACTGTTGCCTTGCTGTTTGCATGCCCATAGTGAGGTCACGTCAAGACAGATAATTAAAAGACAATTTTGACGTAAAATTGATTGCAAAATATCTCAGATTGTCACTTTCTAGAAATTACACAATCGAGCGCGCCGGCGGCCGTTACAGACAATGGCAGTAAGCCGTCCGCTCCCGAGACGATGGCGTCATACTCAAGCTCGGCGGACGCAAGAAGATCACCCGTCGAACCATCTCCGCTCATGGTTGCCCTCAGGCTCGCCGAAGCCCCTGGCGTGATCCGACTCTGCGACAACACAGCTCCATCGCTCTCGGAAACCGATGAGTATGGGACCAGGGCGCTGTAGGACGCACTGAATTCGGTCGGCGTTATCGCTACTGCCATAAAAGACGCCGGCGGCGCTACGGGCTGCATAACTGTCGTCATGACGGAAGCCTGCGCCACCGCGGTCAGCAAGTACATACCAATAGCGAAAACGATTTTGTTCATAATTTCGCTCGATAGGGGACTGTAGTGCAATTACGCGTTGCACATTGGGCAAGAGTCGTGCCCGTGCTGAAAATTAGCAAGGTAATGCACGTTGGCAAGTCAAGTGTAAATACAGTCGAGACCCGCGACGGGCTTCGATGAGGCAGCCGGCGCAACCACATCGGCCTTGCTGCGCCTAGAACTCAACGATGTAAGCCGCGATATCGCACCTGGCTTCTGCATGGTTGGCATAGTTTCGCTTCCAAACGCGTTCTATCTTCAGGTTCAGGAAGAACCGTTCGGCGACCGCGGCCATATGCGACGCCGTGGCGCCCCGCAACGACAGCAGATGGCCGTGTTGTGCACGCCCAACTCGCCAGTAAAATTGCGAATCGGCATGGGAGGGCTGTTATGATATGGTAGGCGTCCCCGGAAGAGGCGACGGCCGGAGACAACCACCCCATCATGTTGCTATATGCAAGAGTTCCATAGGCGGGCGCTGCACGCGTTCGCCCTCATCCTGCTCGCGGACCTGCTGTTGGCGGCCGTGCTCGTCGGGCGCAGCGATCTGTCGCAGCCGCTGCTGCCGTCACAACGCGACGGGGATGGGGCGGTGTACTGGCGCAAAGGGTTCACGTCGACGCCATCGGATCCGCATTCCATCCGTATCGACGACACTGTGCGCGACCGCCTGCGGTTCGACCTCAATCTGCCGGCGGAGGGCTCGAATCTCATCGTCTCCGCCGACTTGCTCGCGGTAGATGGAAAAGGCAGGCCGGCGTTGGCCGACTGGGCGAAGTACGGCACGCTGTCGTTCGTCGCCAGGTGTTCCCCCGCCAACTCGCTGGTGTTCGTCGCCTCGCTCCATGACGAGCATTTTTCGCAGTCCGGCAACTTCCTGACCTATCTCCCCGCAACAACCTATTTCGCGTGCAACGAGAAGGGCGTGCCCATCTCGATCGACCTGACGCGGCTGACGATTCCCGAATGGTGGTTCGAGGTGCCGCAACGCAACGTCGGGTACCAGGACTATCGGCTGGACCGCGTGGCGCGGCTCGTGTTCGGGGCAACCTGGCAGAGCCAGCGCGGCAAGCCGGCCCATGTCGAGATCGACCAGCTCACGCTGCGTGGCCGCGATGACCGGTATATCGGCTGGCTGGCTGTCCTCGTTACGGCCGGGTGGATTGGGTATGCCGCATGGTTCTTCCGTGCGAACGGACGTGCAATAACCTTGAAAGAGGACGTCCAACCCAGGCTGGACCTCCCGCCCCTCGAGTATCGGCAGCTGACCCTGATGCCGCATCGCGACAAGGAAAAAGCGTCGCTGCTGCAGTTTATCGAGACGAGTTTCACCGACCCGGAACTGGACCTGGAAGGCGTGGCTGTTGCCACGGGGATGAACCGCACCAAGATCAACGAAGTGCTGAAATCGGAATTCGGCATGACGTTCACCAGTTATCTCAACAAGCTGCGGCTCGCGGAGGCGGCGCGACGCCTGACCGGGAAAGGCGACACGACCGTGGCGGAGATCGCATACGCAGTCGGGTATGCGAACGTGTCTTACTTCAGCAAGCTGTTCAAGGAAGCCTACCGCTGCACGCCGAAAGCCTTCCGCACGCTGGCGGACCAGCCGGACCAGCCGGACCAGCCGGAGCAGCCGGCCGGAGCGGTCCAGGAAACGGCTTCCCCGTAAGCGCTGTCCCTTGCTGTTCGGCGCACGGCCGGGGTGGAAGTCGAGCTGACGCGACCGAGTATCGCCATGATTCTCGCCGTCCGTCTTCATCGCCACGAATTGCGCGCATGCCGGGCTGGATCTCGACGGCGTCGTCGCAGGCACGGGAGCCAGGCGCGACGAGATCGTCGACGTGCTGCAAACGAACCTGGGCGCGAGCTCCGCCAGACGGAGCATCAGTCTCGGCAGGAAGTGTATTTCTCCCTGGTCCGTCATTGCGATGGTGAATCTCCGCTCGCTCGCAGCGGGATTGAATTCCAGCTGGCGCTCCAGTCGGGCAGGCTGGCGCCCGGCAGCCTGTTTTCGCTGCAGAAGAACGCCGCGTCGAAGATGCGGTTCAACATCAGCCGGACGCTGGACGGTCCGGCGTTGCCGGCGCTGGCGCGTGTGATCGAAACGCATGGCGGGACGATGTGAGAGGCCGTCCAGCCCGAAATAGCACGGCCAGGCGCCGTCAGCGGCTTGAATCGCGCGCCGCGCGATCGATCAGCCTGGCGATGTCCGCCGGATGCGACACCATCGACATGTGACTGGATTTCAGCGTAACGTGATGCGCACCAGTCTCCTTGACCAGCTCCTGTTGCACGGCGGTCACATGGTAGCCCTTGCGCTGCAGGGCGGCGATCACTTCGGTCCAGCTTGAGCCGTCGGCAAACGCTCCGTGCACGAGCACGATATTGCGAAGCCCGGGCGCGACCGGTTCAGCGTGCGAGCGTTGCGGAACGATGGCGGCCACCAATGCAACTGCGGCAGTCATCATGCGCAGCCATCCAGACCAGCCTGGTAGAAGATGTGTCTGTTTCATGGCGTTACACCTCCATTGCGTTTGCCACCATCAAGGTATCGGTGAACTGCTCGAAGCCGACGATCTTGCCGCCGGCCAGCCGCCAGACATGGGCCACACGCGCTTGCATGGTTCGTCCGGTGCGCCTGTACGTGCCGGAATAGGTGCCGATACCGACGATGCAGTCGCCTCCATCGATCAGGGATTCCAGAGTCATGCGGTAGTTATCCCACTCGCTGCCCAGGACCTCGAACACGTGTTCGACAATTTGCGCGGGGCCGATCCACGTACCCGCACAAGGGAAACCCGCCATCTCCGTCCAGCGCGCGTCCGGCGCAACATCGGCCATCATGCCGGCGATGTCGCCCCGGCCGGATGCGGCGTAGTGGTCGGAAACGATTTGCAAGTTGCTTCGCATGGCATACTCCTCGCTTCAAATCGAACAGCCATCAGGCCCGCAAGCGATGTCTGCCGTCATGCTTCCAGGCGACGCCACTTCAGCGGCAGTTGAGCCCTCAGTCAATCGCGCAGCGCCTGCGGGCGGCCGAGGCAAGCGCCTGCGCAGTGCAGTGCGATGGTGCTCATGGCGCTTTCCCTTAGTACATCGGACGCTTGTTCACGGCGTCGGCCGGAACTGCCTGCATCACGTCCCAGTGTTCAGCGATCTTGCCGTTCGCGACGCGGAAGATGTCGACGATGACCATCTCGGGCTTGTCGCCCATCTTCGGCTGGCGGGTCTGCACGAAGACCAGGTCTCCCTCGGCCGCGACGCGCAGGAATTCGACCTTGAACTTCGGTCCCTGGAGCAGTCCGATTTTCTCGACGAACTGCTTGACCGCCTCGGTACCGTCCGTCATGTACGGGTTGTGCTGGATGTAGTCTTTCGCCCAGTAGCGGTCGACGGCGCCGAGGTCGTGGTCGCCGAACAGCGCCTGGTAGGCCTTGAGCACCAGTGCCTTGTTGGCGGCTGTGTCGTGCACGTGGGACTTGGCGGGCGCGGCCGGCTGCGCCTCGGCGGCCTGCGCGGCGGGCAGCGTCGTGGCACCGAGCGCCAGGACCAGGGACAAGGAGAGTGTCTGGGTCTTGATCATGGTTCTGTTTCCTTGGTTTTCTGTGTAGGTTGCGGATCGAGCGGCGGGGCGCACCCCGTTACCACTTCATCTCGCCCTTGTTGACCTTGGCGCCGATGTCCAGCGCAATACCCAGGCCTGCCCGCGGATAGGCTTTCGTCATCGCCTCGATCAGTTCGGCGGCATTCTTTGCCTTGGCGGCTTCGGCATCGAAGCGCTGCAGGTAGTCGCGAGTATAGGCAATGCTGCTGGCGTCGAGCGCGGTGGCGGCGGCCATGTGGCCCGGCACGACGGTTGCCGGCTTCAGCGCCTGCATCTCGTCGAGCTGCGCGTACCATGCCTGGCGTTCGCTGGGCTTTTGCGTATCGGCCGTCCAGACGTGCAGGTTGCCGAACACCGCGATATTGCCGACGATGGCCTTGAGCGATGGAATCCACATGTACGGACGGTGCGCCAGTTCTCCGGTCGTGCCGCGCACTTCGATGGTTTCCCCATCCACCGTCAGCGTTGTGCCTTTGAGTTCGTCCGGCACGATGGGCTGCTTCGGTGCATTGGCGCCCATCTTCGGTGCCCAGAAAGCCATCTTGCCGGCCATTTTGGCCTGGATTTTTTCGCGCACGGCTGGTGTGGTCAGCACCTGGGCCTCCGGGAACAGACTCTTCAGCGTTTCGGCGCCGAAGTAGAAATCCGGGTCGGCATTGCTGATGAAGATGGTCTTGAGCGTCTTGCCCGAATCAAGCACGTTGGCGGCGATGCGCAGCGCATCTGCGCGGGTGAAGCCGCTGTCGATCACCAGCGCCTCGGTCTTGCCGGTGACGACGACGGAGTTGACGTGGAAGCTGGGGCCGTCGGCGTTGTAGACCTTCAGGGTCAGCGCTGCAGGGGCCTGTGCCGAGGCCTCGCTGGCGGCGACAACCCCGAGCGTCAGGGCGGGCATGACAAATCGAGCAATCTTCCTGGGTGAAAACATGGCGATCTCCTGAGTTGAAACGGTTGCAAAGCAAGGCGTACTTTATTCCCGTCAATTAGGTAGATAAACTGCCATTATTGAAATTTATAATTGCATGAATCGATGAAATGGCGTGCTGAATGGATCGCCTGACCGCTGCCTGTATAGTCGTGGAAGTCGCCGAGCGCGGCAGCCTTACCCAGACTGCCGCACGGCTGGAGATGTCGCAGGGCATGGTCAGCCGCTGCCTGGCGGCGATGGAAGGCTGGGTGGGCGTGCGCCTGCTGCACAGGACCACCACACGGGGAGCCAGTTACGCTGCGTGGACTGGTGGCTCTTTCACCGGCATTCGCTGCGTCGGCGCATCACGCTGGCCGAGAACGCTGGCATGTGCGCAATCAGCATCGGGGAGGCATTGATCGATTTCACGCCCGAATACAGCACTAATCGGTGAACCACCCCGGCTTTCGTAAGTCAACGTCGCAGCCGCTCCACTGGAGAACTGACGATCCGGTGAACAAGGGAGGCGGTCACACCCATCGACATGAGGAATACGCGGGCTGCCTGCTGGCCGAACGATCTGCGTATTGCCAATGCTTTGTAGATGACGCGCGCCGTTCGCTCGTCCCTTCTGAGATAAGTTGGCGATATGCCCTTCGTTTGAACAGCAACTCTCTGGGCATCGGCTCGGATTAGCAGGGTTTCTGTACTCATGAACGGTTCCAGAGTCATTGTTCGACGTTCGTGCGTGGCCAGTCCGATTCCGATACTCTTTACCTGAAACGGATCAGGCAGCGCAATCGCGACGTGGAGCCAGACATGGTGAAGGTTTCGAGACGACGGGTTCGTATGGGATGCCGGATGACGCCACGCATTAAATTACTGCAGGACTTGCCGAGGCACCGTGCGGCATCTCACACAAGAGATGGGCTACAGGGCCGGGTTAGCAGTGTAGATGGGTGCGCCAGCAAGCTGAAATCTCATGCGCTCATTGGTCGGAGGCAGTTCATCGCAGTTCGCGCCACAACAACAGCAACACGGGTCCGTAAAACAGGATAGCGGTCAACGCAATCAGACACACTCCCAACAGCGCGGACCTGTTGATTCTCGAAGCAGCGATCAGGTGGTGCGTCGATTCCTTGTTCATTGACGAGTTCATGATTCTCTCCTCTGTCGACAGGCCAGTAACCGTACCCGACTCCTTTGACAGAGGGTAAGCAATGTCTGTGCCAGGAAAATTATGCGCTTTTATTTCAATGACTTGGAATGCGCCATCTGCTGTGCTGTCCCGAACTGTAAAAGTCTCCGAACGCCCTGCAACGCCCTGTGCGAGGCGGCCCTTGCGGCATGGATGCGACAAATGACGGGATTTGCCAGGTTGGCGTCTGGCAAGCTCGGCTGCCCATGATATGATTCCCGACATTCAAGGGCCGTGCCCTTGCACGATGTCCCCAGCCTGGATTGAAAGCCGCATTATCGGCCGGTTTCGATCAGCAATCCCTCGTCATTTCTCACAGTCCACCGATCTTTTAATAGCGATGTCGCGCCTGTACAGCCGGACGCTGGCGGGCGCGCGTGGCTGCAACTCACGAACATGAACAACGCTCCCTCATCGAACGACGAGCCGACCGGCTCTGCCTCCACCATGCTGTCGCGCGGCCAGCGCGCCATGTGGTTCCTGTGGAATTTGAATCCCCGGGGCGCGGAGTACGGCCTGCCGATGGCGTGGACCATCAAGGACGCTCTCGACGTCGACGCCTTGCGCGCTGCATTGCAGGGACTGGTCGATCGCCACCCGGTGCTGCGTACGACGTATGCGGCGCCTGCGGGCGAGCCGGTGCAGGTGGTCCATGCGGCGGCGCCGGTCGCTTTCCCGTACGTGGACGCATCCGGCTGGGACGCACAGCAACTGCATGCGCGGCTGACGCAGGAGGCCGAGGCGCCGTTCGACCTGGAGCGGGGCCCCGTGTTTCGCGCCCACCTGTTTGCGCGTGGTCCCGGCGAGCACGTGCTGCTGCTGAACTGTCATCACATCGCCGGCGATACCTGGTCGCTGATCGTCATGATGGAGGAACTCGGCGTGCTGTACCAGGCCCGGCTGGCCGGGCAGGAGGGCGCGCCGGCCGCGCTCCCGTGGCCGGGCAGTCTGCCTTTTCATGCCTATGTCGACTGGCAGCAGAAACTGCTCGAGTCGCCGCGCGGGGAGCAGCATTGGGCGTACTGGCGCGAGCAACTGACGGCCCCACCCACCCTCGGCCTGCCGACCGACCGGCCCCGTGCGCCGGTGCAGCGCCATGCCGGGGCCGGCCAGCCGTTCGCGCTCGATGCCGAATTGACCACGCGGATACGCGCGCTGGCGCGCCAGGAAGGCGTGACGTTCTATACGGTGCTGCTGGCGGCTTTCTACGTCATGTTGTATCGCTATACCGGACAGGATGACCTGGTGGTCGGCTCGCCACGCTTCGGACGTCCGCCGGAAGGCTTCGAGCGCACCGTCGGCTACTTCGCGAGCCCGTGCGCCCTGCGCGCCCGGGTCGACGGCGAGGCGCGCTTCGGCACCTTCCTGCAACAGGTCCGGGAAGTCCTGGTCGGCGCCAGGGAGCATCAGGATTTTCCGTTCCCATTGATCGTCGAGCGCCTGGGCTTGCCGCGCGATCCGAGCCGCGGTCCGGTGTTCCAGGTCGCATTCACCTATCAAAAATCGCAGCTGCCCCACATGCAGGGCGTGGCGGCGGCGCGTATGGGCCTGGGCGGCGTCCGGCTCGACTTGTCCGGACTGCCGCTCGAGTCCTATCCGCTGGAACAGCGCAGCGTGAAGTTCGACCTCGACCTGGTGGTGGAGGAAGTCGACGGCTGCCTGCGCGCCGTGTGCTGGTACAACACCGATCTGTGGAACCACGACAGCATCGCTTACCTGGTCGGCCATTACCAGGCGTTGTTGCAGGGGGCCGTGCGCGACCCTGCGCTGGCGCTGAACCACCTGCCCATGCTGACGTCGCCCGAGCGGCAGGCGATGGCCGCATGGAACGCCACCGGCGCCGATTTTCCCCAAGCCTGCGCATACCGCCTGTTCGAGCGCCACGCCGCGTGCGCGCCGGCGGCGCCGGCGCTCGATGTCGATGGCGGGACGCTGAGCTACGATGCGCTGAACCGGCGCGCCAACCGGCTGGCGCATTACCTGCGCAGGCTGGGCCTGCGGCGGGGGCAGGTGGTCGCGGTGAGCGTCGAGCGCGGCCGGCCCGAGCTGGTGGTCGGCGTGCTGGCCGTCATGAAGGCAGGGGGTGTCTATTTGCCGCTCGATCCCGATTATCCGCAGGATCGCCTGGCCTACATGCTGGAGGACGCGGGCGTGCAGTGCCTGCTGACCCACGCCGCGGCAGCGGAGCGCTTGCCGGCGGGAGCCGCGCGCCGTGTGCTGCTGGATACCGACTGGGACGGCATCGCGCAGGATGCGGACACCGATCTGCCGGACAGCCCGGGGCCGGACGACCTGGCCTATGTCATCTATACCTCGGGCTCGACCGGACGTCCCAAGGGGGTGCAACTGGAACACCGGGGCCTGACCAATATGGCGCACCTGAAGCGTGGCGCGTTCCAGGTCGGCCCGGCCAGCCGCATGCTGCTGTTCGCGTCGTCGAGCTTCGATGCCTCGATCTCCGAAATCTTCACCACGCTGGCTGCCGGCGCCTGCCTGTGCCTGGCGCCGAAGATGGCGTTGATCCCGGGTTCGGCCCTGGTCGATACCCTGCGGCGCCATGCCGTCACGGTCGTCACCTTGCCGCCATCGGTGCTCGCGTTGTTGCGGCCGGACGACCTGCCGACGCTGAAAACCGTGATCACCGCGGGTGAAGCGTGCAGCCTGGAGCTGGCGCGGCGCTGGAGCGGCAGGGTGCGCATGGTGAACGCCTACGGACCGACGGAGGCGACGGTGTGCACCACGATGGCCGTGCTGCATCCCGACCTGGAACGGATCAGTATCGGCGGCCCGATCCCCAACATGCGCGTGCACGTACTGGATGAACGCCTGCAGCCGGTGCCGGTGGGCGTGCCCGGCGAACTGCATATCGCCGGCATCGGCCTGGCGCGCGGTTATCTCGGCCGTCCCGACCTCACCGCCGAGCGCTTCATTCCCAACCCGTTCGGCACCCCGGGCGAGCGCATGTACAAGAGTGGGGACCTGGTCCGCCATCTGCCCGACGGCAGCCTCGAGTTTCTGGGACGCCTCGACCACCAGGTCAAGATCCGCGGCTTCCGCATCGAGCTGGGCGAAGTCGACGCCGTCATTGCCAGCCATCCGGGCGTGCGCGAAACGCTGGTGCTGGCGCGCGAGGATGGCGGCGGTACCCAATCCATCGTGGCCTATGCAATCGCGCACGAAGGCGTGGCATTGAGTGCGGCGGAGTTGCGTGCGTATGCTCAAGGCAAGCTGCCCGACTTCATGGTGCCCGCCGGCGTGATGCTGCTGGACGCCTGGCCCACCACGCCAAACGGCAAGATCGACCGCAACGCCTTGCCGGCGCCCAGTGCCCGGCGCGACGGCGCGGCCGGCCAGGCGCACTGCCAGGCGCCGCGCAACCCGTTGGAGCGGCAGATCGCCGCGATCTGGTGCGAGGTGCTGGGGCTGGCGGCGGTCGGCATCGACGACAGTTTCTTCGACGTCGGCGGCCATTCCCTGAACCTGGTGGAGGTCGAGGTCGCCCTGGAGCGGACACTCGGCCTGGCGGTGCCGACCATGGACCTGTTCCGCTTCCCGACCATCCGCGCGCTCGCCGGACATCTGCAGGGGGCGTCCGGTGCGCATGCGGCGCCCGACATGCAGCCCGCAGCGTCTGCCGATACCGGCACCGCGATCGCCATCGTCGGCATGGCCGGGCGCTTCCCCGGCGCCGACGACATCGACACCTTCTGGCGCAAGCTGTGCGACGGGGTCGAGTCGATCCGCTCCCTGAGCGACCAGGAGCTGCGTGACGCCGGCGTGGCCGCTGCGCAGCTGGACGACCCGCGCTACGTGCGGCGCAAGGGCGTGCTGGACGACGTCGCCCGCTTCGATGCGCCGTTCTTCGGCTATCCGCCGCGCGAAGCGCTGTTGATGGATCCGCAGCAGCGCCTGTTCCTCGAGGTGGGCTGGCAGGCACTCGAGCATGCCGGCTATGACGGCCAGACCTGGAGCGGCCGCATCGGCGTGGTGGGCGGTACCGGGCGCGCCGCCTACATGCTGCATTTCCTCGAGACGCATCCGGAGTCGGCGGCCGAGCTGTTCCAGACGACGATCCTGAACGAGAAGGATTTCCTGGCCACGCGGCTTGCCTACAAACTGAACCTGCGTGGTCCAGCCCTGACGGTGCAGACGGCATGTTCGACCTCGCTGGTCGCAGTGCACATCGCCTGCCAGCAGTTGTTGCAGCGCGACTGCGACATGGCGCTGGCGGGCGGCGTCGCGATCGAAGTGCCGCATGGCGCCGGCTACCTGTACCAGGAGGGGCATATCCTGTCGCGGGACGGGCACTGCCGGGCGTTCGACGCCGACGCCGGCGGCACGGTGCGCGGCAGCGGCGGCGCCGTGGTGGTGCTCAAGCGGCTGGCCGATGCGGTGCGCGACGGCGATACGGTCTGGGCCGTGATCAAGGGGTCGGCCATCAACAACGACGGCGCCGTCAAGGTCGGCTATACCGCCCCGAGCGTGGATGGCCAGGCCGAGGTCATCGAACAAGCCTTGCAGCGCGCCGGCGTCGATCCGCGCAGCATCGGGCTGATCGAGGCGCACGGCACGGCGACGCCGCTGGGCGACCCGATCGAAGTGGCCGCGCTGACGCTGGCCTGGCGCAAATACACGATCGATCGCGGCTATTGCATGCTCGGGTCGGTCAAGACCAATGTCGGCCACCTCGACGCGGCGGCCGGCGTGACCGGCCTGATCAAGGCGGCGCTGGCCCTGCATCACGGCGTCATCCCGCCCACGCTGCATTTCCAGTCGCCGAATCCCAGGCTGGACCTCGGCAACAGCCCATTCGTCGTCAACACGGCTCTCGCGCCCTGGCCGGTGACCGCCGCGCCGCGGCGCGCAGCGGTCAGCTCGTTCGGCATCGGCGGCACCAACGCGCACGTGGTGCTGGAACAGGCTCCTGCGCCTGCGGCAGGGATGAGCGCGGAGGGCCCGCAACTGCTCACGCTGTCGGCGCGCTCGGCGACCGCCCTGGACGCGATGAGCGCGAGGCTGGCGCAGCACCTGCTGGCGCATCCGGACGCCAACCTGGCGGACATCGCCCACACCCTGCAGATCGGCCGCGCGCAACTGCCGCATCGCCGGGCCGTGGTGGCCGCAAGCCACGCCGACGCGGCCGCCGCGTTGGCATTGCCCGTGGCGCCCGCGGCGGCGCATGCCGGCACGGGGCGGCGCGTCACCTTCCTGTTCCCGGGCCAGGGCCTGCAACAGGTCGGCATGGGCCGCGGACTGTACGAGGCCGTGCCTGAATTCCGCGCGTGCGTCGACGAGTGCGCCGCCACGCTGCAGACGGCGCTCGGTTGCGACCTGCGCGCCTTGCTGTATCCGGAGCCCGGCCAGGAGGAGGAGGTAGAGCGGCGGCTGGCCGACACGGCGATCACCCAGCCGGCCATGTTCGTGGTGGAGTACGCGCTGGCGCGCCAGCTCATGCACTGGGGCGTACAGCCCGACGCCATGATGGGGCACAGTCTGGGCGAGTACGTGGCGGCTTGCCTGGCCGGGGTGATGTCGCTGCCGGATGCGCTCAAGCTGGTCTGCGCACGCGGGCAACTGATCCGGCAACTGCCCGGCGGCGCGATGCTGGCGGTGGCGGCTTCGCCCGAACGGTTACAGCCCTTCGTTGGCAACGGCGTCGACCTGGCCGTGATGAACGGCCCGCAAGCCTGCGTGCTGGCGGGCACGCACGACGCCATCGCAGCGGTCAGGGAAGCGCTGGAACAGGCCGGCTTGCGCCACAGGCTGGTCCCGACATCGCACGCCTTTCATTCGGCCATGCTGGACCCGGTGCTGGCGGCGTTCCGCGCGCGCGTGGCCGAAGTCGCGCTGCACGCGCCGCGCATCCCCTATATCACCAACGTCACCGGCGCCTGGGTGACCGGCGACCAGGCGACCGACCCCGATCACTGGGTCCGGCACCTGCGCGGCACCGTATGTTTTGCACAAGGGCTGGACCTGTTGCTCGACACGGCGGACGGTATCTATCTCGAAGTCGGTCCGGGGCAGGGCTTCAGCGCCATCCTCAAGGGCCATTCGCGCAAGCACATGGTGGCCCAGGCCATCCCTTGCCTGGGCCACTCGGCGCAGCCCTTCGATCATGGCGCGTTGCTGGCGTGCCTGGGGCAGCTCTGGACGACCCACGCCGCCGCGCCGGCGTGGCAATGCCTGCATGTGGATGGTGCGCGGCGCCGCATTCCCCTGCCGGTCTATCCCTTCGACCGCCATCGCTACTGGCCGCAAGCCGCGACGGCGCCGACGCGCGCCGGCGGGCCGGTGCAACCGGCGCAGCCGTTCGACGTAGCCCATGCCARTACCGCAAGCGAACGCGCGGCGCCGGCAAAACGGGCGCCGCCGTCCCAGGACGAGATCGAACGCCAGGTGGCGCGCGTCTTCTCCGAGGTTCTCGGCATCGATTCGGTGACCGCGGATGATCATTTCTTCGATCTGGGCGGCACGTCGCTGTCCGCGCTGAGCGTGCTGATCAGTCTGGAGCACATCGTCGCGCGCGAGCTGCCGCACGCCATCCTGATCGAGAACCCGACGGTGAGCGGCCTGGTCCGCGCGCTCCGCGCGGGCGGACACGGGGCAGGTTCGCGCCTGATCGGCTTGCGTGCCACCGGCAGCGCCACGCCGATATTCTGCATTCATCCTTACGGCGGGCATACGACCGGCTATATCGAGCTGGTGCGTCACATGGATCCGGACCAGCCGGTGTTCGGCATCCAGGCGCGCGGTCTGCAAGGAGAGGCGGCGCCGCTGCGCACGATCGAGGCCATGGCCTCCGACTACGTCGCCCTGGTCAAGGCGCATCAGCCGTCCGGTCCGTATCGCCTGGCCGGCCACTCGATGGGCGGCTGCATTGCCTATGAAATGGCGCAACAGCTGACCCGGGCCGGCGACAGCGTCTCCCTGCTCGCCCTGTTCGACTCACGTGCGCAGAACGCCAGCGAGCATCCGCTCTACCGCAACGGCGCCTACGGTCGCATGGCCAGCAGGGACTGGCTCAGCGACGAGGCCGTGATGCTCGGCATCCTGTTTCCCAGGCTGGACATGGACTGGGAATCCCTGCGTGCCGCGCCGCAGGCGCAACACTGGCTGCTGGTCAAGGACGCCATCGTGTGCCAGGGCTGGTTGCCGTCCGGGGCCGAACACGGCCAGGTGGAGCAGCTCCTGGCGGTGACCCGCGCCAACGACGAGGCATTGCGCAGTTATCGTCCGCAAGCCTATGACGGCGACGCGCTGCTGTTCTGCGGCAGCGAAGGCTTTGCCCCGCAATTCGGCGAACCCGACCTGGGCTGGGGCGATCTGGTGCGGGGCAAGCTGGAAACGATGGTGGTGCCGGGCACCCACCATACCATCATGAGCGGGACCGGCGCGCAGACGATCGCACGGCGTTTGGTGGGGCGTTAGTCTTTTCCGATGCGGACGTGTTGGGAGTGATACAGTCCCGGAAAAAATGAAAGGTCGTTGATGATGCGGATTCGATCATCAACGACCTTATTGTCGGCGGCCAGGGCGGTACGCCCCGGCCAAGGCAAGGAACGCGCCCTCAGCCTTCCATCTGCTCCAGTTCCTTGCCGCGCGTTTCATGCACGTAGCGCAGCACGAAGTAGATCGAGATCACTGCGGCCACGGTGTACAGGCCGTAAGCGCCCGCCAGGCCGATGCTGCCGAGCAGCATCGGGAAGGTCACCGTGATCAGGAAATTGGACGTCCATTGGGCCGCGCCGGCGACCGCCAGGGCGGAGCCGCGGATCTGGTTGGGGAACATCTCGCCCAACATGACCCACATCACCGGACCCCAGGATATATTGAAGAAGACCACATAAATATTCGCCGCGGCCAGGGCCACCACGCCCATCGTGCCGGACAGGGCCAGTTTGCCGTTGGCGTCGAGCGAGGCGCTGGCGAAGGCGAACGTCACCAGGCCGAGCGTCACCGCCATGCCGGCCGAGCCGATCCACAGCAGGGGCTTGCGGCCGATGCGGTCGATCAGGAACACCGTGACGATGCAGGCGCCGATGCTCAGGCCACCCGACAGGACGTTGATCAGCAGGGCATCGCTCTCGGAAAAGCCCACGGCCTGCCACAGCACCGCGCCGTAATAGAACACCACGTTGATGCCGACCAGTTGCTGGAACGTCGCCAGACCGATGCCGACCCAGACGATCGGGCGCAGCTTGCCGGTCGCCTTGTTGATCAGGTCCGACAGGCGCGGACGGTGGTGGTCTTCCGCCAGCGAAACGTCAATCGAGTCGAACTTCGAACGGGCCACGGCCGCGCCATACAGGCGTGTCAGCACGGCCAGCGCCTCGTCCTTGCGCTTCTTGGCGACGAGGAAGCGCGGGCTTTCCGGGATCGTCAGCAGCAGCAGCAGGAACAGCACAGAGGGAATCGCCATCATCCAGAACATCCAGCGCCATGCCTCTTGTCCCAGCCACAGCACGCTGGTCGACGCGCCGGCCGCCCGCGCGAGGACATAATTGCTCAGGAACGCGCAGAACAGGCCGCTGATGATGGCGATCTGCTGGACCGTCGCCAGCCGGCCCCGGTAGCGGGCCGAGGCCACTTCGGCGATGTAGGCCGGCGACATCACGCTGGCCGCGCCGACCGCAAAGCCGCCCAGCACGCGGGCGGCGACGAAGACGACCGAGCTCGTTGCAAAGCCCGCCCCCAACGCCGACAGCAGGAACATCACGGACGAGATGAGCAGCACCGTACGGCGTCCCCAGAGGTCGCCCAGCCGGCCGGCGCAGAAGGCGCCGGCCGCGCAGCCCAGCAGCATTGAAGCGACTTCGAATCCGAGCTCGGCGGAGGTCGAATGGAAGGCCTGCTTCAGGCCGTCGACGGTGCCGTTGATGACGCCGCTGTCAAAGCCGAACAGGAAGCCGCCGATGGTGGC
>NZ_JBFUDR010000102.1:0-19441 GCF_056404615.1 Massilia sp. P2_C2
GTTCCGGCGCGGGAACGACGAGCGCGGTCCCGGCATCGGCTATGCCATCACCGTGTTCGTTGACGAGAGGGAAGCGGGCACTATCGGTAGCATCCGTCAGGAGGCTCATGCGCTGGGCACACCATCCATCGCGGGGGCAGAGTAGCGGATAACTCAACAACACGCGATGACCGTCCTGGACGCTGGACGCATTGAACACCAACAGTGGCTGTCCGTCGTTGCGCAATCTCTCTTCGTTCAGCAGGGCATTTCCATCAGGTTTGATTCCGCGGGAGCGAAGAAATGCCTGGTACCGGTAAATCCAACTCATCTGCAGTGCGCCGGCGCGCGTCGCGAAATCCGTTTGTCCGGCAGACCCGTCGATACGTGGTGCATTCCCGCGCCCTTGCATCAGGTCGTAGGCCGCACCACGCAGCAATACCGGACTCAAATGATCGGAGCTTGCGGCGGCCAATAATCCATTGACTAACGGATACGCACGTTCGCCGGCTTTCGTATGCCGACAACGTTCGCGTTCAGCAGGACCGTATGCGTCAACCCGACTGGCGGCATACAGGAGACTGCCGATCGCGCCGCCCGACACGCCACTGATCGCGAAGATGTGGTCGCCAAACGCGCCGCACGTGGCCTCATCGACAGCTGCCAATGACGCCGCGGTGTGGGCGGCGGCGCGGCTACCGCCRCCCGCTGCCGCCACGAGAATGATCGGATCATTTTCTCCGTGTCCCGGCTGTGCGGCCCAGCGTTGGTACCTCTCCCAGACACGGTCACCCATCGGACAAACGGTTCCGGGATCGTGACAATCGCCATGCACGAACGTCTGTTCCGGCGCTGCCAGCGGCGCAGGCGGCGCAATGTTTTTCCAGGAAATAATGACGAAAACAACCAGTGCACACGAAAACGCGGCACGCCCGAACAAGGCGGCCAACAGCACGTACATTAAGCCAGCCGCAGACGACACCAGCGTCAGTGTCGCAGGGGCAAGCAAGTAGCCGGCTGCGATGTCTGGCGCGCTGTTGGCAGCATATAGCGCTATCGCCGTCAGTAACAGGCCTGAGAGATAGATGCTCACAGTCTGCTTCGTCAACCCTCGGAAATAGCGCCAGAGTCCAAACGGGGCAGCATCAGCCACATCATGCGCACGACTCGGCGCTGGAGTCGACATACTTGTCGGTATGATGAGCAATAAAAGCGGCAACAAAAATGCGACCGCGACGCCCAGGACATGGGCGTGATCCGAAGCACGGATCGCGATCAAACGTACCTCGAGCATGAGGATGAACCCCACGCCTGCACTGAGCCCGAATGCAGCCAACGGGTACTTTTGTCTACAACCTGCCACGTGGGCTGCCGCCAGAAGCACGGCAGAGAAAAACAGCACAGCGACCACAAATAGCAGCGGCTCCAAGTGGGGCCCGCGCGAGCTCGGAGATACAAGCACAACTGCGACGACAAATAAACAGCTCAGTTGCAGCCGCATTTTGCTGGGCGCCCTACGAAGCGCAGCACGAACAATTCCTCCAAGTACGAATAGCCCGACGAGTGCAGGGAATAACAGTGGTTCTTGATAGGCGTAGCCAGTCGCTGTCAGTGTGCGGAATGAAAACAACAGGAGCGGCATCGCGCCGAGGACTGTTGCACACCCGACAAAGTATTGGCTACGCTCGTGACTCCAAACCGAGGCCGATCTCAGCGCTATCAGGGCCGTGTCGCGCACCAGAAAGGCGTACCACAGGATACTCGCTGACAGCAGGATAAATTGGAGCGGCGTGACTTGCATGCCCAAATTGCCGTCGCACTCATTCCTGCCGACGCTGCACAGGTACAAGATGTTGTCGAGGTATTCGTCGGTCTGATCCACACCCCAGATCAAACTAAACAGGACTAATGCCGTCACGGCGCGCCGTACGACCCATATCAGTTTGCACGCTCGTCGCAGCAAACGAAAGAAATCACGCATGACCTGCCGCCACGCCCAGGTACGTATACCCACCACATTCGAGAAGTGATTCAAATCCATTTCTTACAATAAATATTTCAAATACGAAATATTGCAATATCCGCATTGATCTGTCCAGCCCGAATCGCTGCCGCCCGCGCTGGACCGGACGCGTCAACTGATGAGCCGTCACCAGTCGCCCGAATGCAATCAAACAATACTTATCGCAATAATGATTATTTCGGTTGAAAAGATTCCTGGGTAGTGATAAGATTTGTCTAATAAGGATTATCGTCATAACTAACATGATTCGAAGGAGCGCATCATGAATAACCATCGCAAGTCTGTCGGCCTCCGCGTCATCACGCTGAGTGTCCTTGCCGCGGCGCAATTCGCTTTGCCGGGCCTGGTCCACGCAGAACCGACCAAGGACGCACCGCAAGCGCAAGCACACGCGCAGGCGCGCACGTTCGCATCGATCAGGCATATCGACGCTGGCGACCTGAACATCGGCTACGTCGACGAAGGTCCGGCCAACGGCCCCGTCGTGATCCTTTTGCACGGCTGGCCTTACGACATCCACAGCTACATCGATGTCGTTCCCATGCTGACCAAGGCGGGTTACCGCGTGCTTGTGCCTTACCTGCGCGGCTATGGCAGCACGCGTTTCCGCGACCCGAACGCGGTCCGCAACGGCGAGCCGGCGGCGCTGGCGTCCGATGTCGTCGCCTTCATGGATGCGCTCAAGATCGACAAGGCCATCCTCGCCGGCTATGACTGGGGCGCGCGCAATGCCGACATCGTCGCCGCGCTGTGGCCGGAGCGGGTGAAGGGGCTGGTCTCCGTCAGCGGTTACCTGATCGGCAGCCAGGAAGCCGGCAAGCAGCCGCTGCCGCCGAAAGCCGAGCTGCAATGGTGGTACCAGTACTATTTCGCCACCGAGCGCGGCCGTGAGGGCTATGCCAGGAATACCCACGATTTCGCCAAACTGATCTGGCAGACCGCCTCGCCGCAGTGGCATTTCGACGACCGCACGTTCGAGCGCAGCGCCGCGGCGCTGGACAACCCGGACCAGGTCGCGATCACCGTCCACAACTACCGCTGGCGCCTCGGCCTGGAGCAGGGCGAAGCGAAGTACGCGCAGCTGGAGGCGCGACTGGCGCAGTCGCCGGCCATCACGGTGCCGGCCATCACGCTGGAGGGCGACGCCAACGGTGCGCCCCACCCGGAGCCTGCGGCCTACGCCAAGCGCTTCACCGGCAAATACAGGCATGAACGAGTCGAAGGCGGCGTGGGCCACAACCTGCCGCAGGAAGCGCCGCGCGCGTTCGCCGGCGCCGTCATCGAAGTCGACCATCTCTGATTACATCGAAAGGATGCGCCATGAACACGATCGACCAGGTTCTCTACACCGGCAAGACCCATACGACCGGCGGCCGCGAAGGCGCCGCGCGCAGCGACGACGGCCGGCTCGACATCGTGCTTGCCTGAGCCGGCACCCGGCCCGTTTCGAGTGCGATAATCGTTATTTCGATAAATACTTGGAGTGGGCAATGAGCAAACACGAAAAACGGCGCGACAACATCGCCATGCTGGGCGACTTCATGTGCTTCGCCATCTACTCGACGAACCTGGCGTACTCGCGTGTCTACAAGCCCGTGCTCGACGCGCTCGGCCTGACCTATCCGCAGTATGTGACCATCATCTGCTTGTGGGAGCAGGACGACCAGACCGTCAAGGGCCTGAGTGAAAAGCTGTTCCTGGAGCCGAGCACCATGACGCCCATGTTGAAACGCCTGGAAGCGATGGGATACGTACGGCGCGAACGCGACAAGGAAGACGAGCGCAGCGTTCGCGTCTCGCTGACGGAGGAGGGCCGCGCGCTGCGTGAAAAAGCGTTCGACTATCGGGAGATCACGGCCAGGGCATCCGGCCTGGCGCCCGATGAATTCCGGGCGCTGCAAAAAGCCATCGTCAATTTGCGCACCAACCTCATGAATGCCGCCGCACAGGAACATGATCATGACGACTGAGAACAGAGCGTTACACCACATCGACGAAGCCTATATCGACGGGACATTTATACGGGTGCATGGCAGCGAGGTCGTGGCCAGCGTGAGCCGGTGCGGCGCATCGGCGAATCGACCGTGCTGTTGGTGTCCGTCGGCTGAATGGGTGTGGAAGCTGCTTGCCAGCTGAATCCGTTTTGAGTAACAATCTGGCGACATTCATCAACGGGTATGCAGGCGCCATCTAACAGGAACACAATGAAAAAAACAATGAGGCGGACTTCCATGTTCGGCGTGCTGGTCGCGTCGATGCTCTTTTTTTGCCATGGCGTCGCATTCGCCGCGATCCGCGACGTGCGCGAAACGGGCAACGGGCTCGAGTACAAGATAGCCGATACCCGGATGCAGATCACGTTCGTCACGGACCGCATCGTGCGCGTGACGGCAACGCGGAACCGCGACTGGTCCACCTCTGCGCGTCTGATGCTGGCGGATGTCGCCGCGAAGCCGGGGAACACCACGTCGCGCGACGAGGGGGACACGCGCGTGCTTCGTTCGTCGCAAGTGACCGTGACACTGAACCGGACCACGGGCGCGATCACGTTCCGGGATGCCGCCGGACATCTGCTCGTGCGCGAGGACGATGCGACGCCGCGCTCGTTCGAGAACGTTTCGGTGATCAAGTCGATGCCGGATCCGGCAACGGTCAAGACCATCAAGACCGTCGACGGCGACCGGCAGGTCGCGGGCGCGTATGTCCAGAAGAAGGACCGCGAGGCGTGGAAGGCCACCGCGCATTTCCGTCTCCAGGACGATGAAGCGCTGTACGGACTGGGCTTCGACGAGACGGCGGACCTGAACCTGCGCGGCAAGACCAAGCGGCTTTACCAGCACAACCTGCGCAAGGTCATCCCTTTCATCGTGTCGACGCACGGTTACGGCCTGTTGTTCGATGCGTACAGCGCGATGACGTTCGCGGACGGCAAGGCGGGCACCTCGGTCACCAGCGATGTGGTGGACGACCTCGCGTACTACTTCGTCCTCGGACCGACGATGGACGGCGCGATCGGCGGATTCCGCCAGCTGACGGGCGCCGCCACCATGCTGCCGCAATGGGCCTACGGCTATGTGCAATCGAAGGAACGCTACAAGACCCAGGAGGAAGTCGTCGACACGGTGAAGGAATTCCGCAAGCGTAAAATCCCGCTCGATGTCATCGTGCAGGACTGGAATTACTGGACGCCGGACCATTGGGGCAGCCCCGTTCCCGAAGCGTCGCGCTATCCTGATCTCGCGGCGATGACGAAGGGCGTGCATGACCAGAACGCGCACGTGATGATCTCGATCTGGCCGAATCCGAGCCCGCTCGACCCGCCCGGCAAGGAACTGAAAGATGGCGGGTACATGAGCGCAGGCTCGGCCAACGTCGACTTCTTCCAGCCCAGGGCGGCGGAGATCTACTTCCGCAATGTGTGGAAATACCTCGGCCGGCACGGCATCGATGCGTGGTGGTGCGACTCGACGGAGCCGGAGGTCGCGGACTGGACCTGGGATCCGAAGCGCGTGGAGAATGCCGACGACGTCAACATCGCCGGCCTGGCCCGCGTGATCGATCCGCAATTCCTGAACGCCTATGGGCTCGTGGATTCGCAGAATCTGTTCCGCAACTGGCGCAAGCAGACGTCCGACAAGCGCATGCTCAACCTGACGCGCTCCGGCTATGCCGGCAGCCAGGCGGCGGGCGCGGTGCTCTGGACTGGCGACATCGCGGCGAAATGGCCAGTGCTGGCGCAGCAGGTCGCGGCCGTCCAGCGCTTCAGCGCATCGGGCACGCCATACATCACGTTCGACATCGGCGCGTTCTTCGCCGGACCCGGCAAGCCATGGTTCTGGAGCGGCGAATATCAGGGCGGCACCGCCGATCTCGGCTACCGCGAGCTGTACACCCGCTGGCTGCAGCTCGGTACGTTCATGCCGATGTTCCGCAGCCACGGCACCGATACGCCGCGCGAGCCATGGTACTTCGGCGAGCCGGGCACGCCATTCCATGACGCGATCCTGCAAGCCATCCAGTTGCGCTACCGCCTGCTGCCGGCCATCTATTCGCAGGCGGGCCTCGTGCACCTGCGCGGCGCATCGTTCATTCGTCCCGTCGCCTTCGCGTTCCCGGACGATCCGCGTACCCACGACCTGAAATCGCAGATGATGTTCGGCGACGGCATCATGGTCAGCCCGGTGATCTCGCCGATGTATTACGCGGCGAAGTCGGCGCCGATCGATGGCGCCGCAAAGAACCGCGACGTCTATCTGCCGAAAGGCACGTGGATCGACTTCTGGACCGGCGAGAAGCTGTCCGGCGGCAGGACGGTCACCGTCGACGCGCCGATTTCGCGCATCCCGCTGCACGTCCGGGCCGGCAGCATCCTCCCGATGGGGCCGGTCGTGCAATACGCATCGGAACAGCCCGACGCACCGATCGAGCTTCGCGTCTATCCCGGCGCCAACGGCGAAACGACGTATTACGAAGACGCAGGCGAAGGCTGGGGATACGAACGCAGCGAATATGCGCTCGTCAGGATGCAGTGGAACGACGCAGCGGGAAAGCTGACCATCGGCCAGCGTCAGGGAAGTTTCCCAGGGATGAAGGTGCGGCGCCTGTTCAAGGTCGTGGTCGTCGGCCCGGACGCGGGGCGCGGTGCGGAACCGGTCGACAAGGCGATCGACGTGGTCTACGACGGCAGCGCCGTCACGGTCGAAAGATAAGAGCGGGACGACGGCTATCCGGGCAGCTTCGGCTGCCCGTTTTTTGCCTGGACGTGCCGGATCAGGCCCCCGTCGCGCGATACGCCCGCGCAATCCCAAGCAGCCACTCCTTGAACGGCTGCAGCAACGGCGCATTCTGCTTCGCTTCCGGATAGACCAGGTAATAGCCCTTGTCATTCCTCAGTGACATTTCGTTCGGAATCACCAGTTCCTTGTTCGCCAGCTCGGCGAGGACGAAGAAACGCGGCACCAGCGCCACCCCGAGGCCCGCGCGTGCCGCTTCCACCAGCATGGAAAACAGTTCATAGCGTTGCCCGCTCATGCAGTCGACATCGTGCACCCGCGCCTGCAGGAGCCACTGGCGCCATGCATCGGGCCGGGCCGATTGATGGAGCAGCGGCAGACGCGCGAGGTCCGCCGGCGCCAGTTGGGTCGATCCGCCCAGCAGCTGCGGACTGCAGACCGGGACCATTTCCTCGCCAAACAGATGCTGCGCGATGGTGCCCGGCCAGACCGGATTGCCGAAGTGGATGGCCGCGCTGAACGGCGTGCCGGTAAAGAGGAACGGTTCGGCGCGGGTCGTGAGGTTCAGGGTGATGTGGCGGTGCTGCGCGTAGAACTGGGGCAGGCGCGGGATCAGCCAGCGCGTGGCGAAGGTCGGTATCACGGCGAGTTCGAGGATGCCGTCCGCGCCGCGCCGGGTGGCCACCGCCAGCGTGTCGCGTTCGATCCGGTCCAGGTTTTCCCGTACCTGTTTTGCATACGCTTCGCCGACTTCGGTCAGGCTGACGCGCCGTTTGACACGGTTGAACAGGGGCAGGCCGACATACTCTTCCAGCGCGGCGATCTGGCGCCCGATCGCGCTGGGCGTCAGCGCCAGTTCGTCCGCACTGCGGGTGAAGCTCTGGTGGCGCGCCGCCGACTCGAACGCGATCAGCGCTTCCATGCTGGGCAGTTTTCGTCTCAAGGTTGTTTCCTCAAACGCACAATGTTGCGCATTTTTATCGTTTGTGCCGCGTAATTTTTGCACGAATACTAAGACATGTCCGAAGCATACGCACTCCGAATTTTCCGCCGCAAACATCGTATCGATGTTTGCGTTTGATCAAAACATTCTCATCAACAAATATGGAGGAAGACATGCTAGCCGAAGCAGCCGCACCCCGTTTCAAGCCTTACACCCGCCAGACCATCCAGCAGGCGCCGCAATGGGCACTGATGCCCCGGCATTTGCAGGAGGCCGTGCTGGTGGTGTCGCGCGTCATGCCGTTCCGTACCAACCAGTATGTGATGGATGAGCTGATCGACTGGAACAATATTCCGGACGATCCGATCTACCGCCTGACCTTTCCGCACGAAGACATGTTGGCGCCCGAGGACTATGCGATCCTGCGCGACATGGTGCTGGTCCAGCAGGACGAGCAAGCCATCGAGCGCGAGGTGCGGCGCCTGCGTCTCGGGATGAACCCGCATCCGGCGGGCCAGATGACGCATAACGTGCCGACCATCGATGGCGTGCCGCTGCGCGGCCTGCAGCACAAGTACAAGGAAACGGTGCTGTTTTTCCCCAGCGCCGGCCAGACTTGCCACGCCTATTGCACGTTCTGCTTCCGCTGGCCGCAATTCGTGGGGATGGACGACCTCAAGTTCGATGCCAAGGAATCGAACGAACTCGTGAGCTACCTGAAGCTGCACCCCGAAGTGACCGACGTGCTCATCACCGGCGGCGACCCGCTGATCATGAGTACCCGCGCGCTGGCCGGCTACCTCGAACCGCTGCTGGCGCCCGAGCTGGCGCACATCCAGAACATCCGCATCGGCACCAAGTCGGTCTCGTACTGGCCGCAGCGCTTCGTCACGGACAAGGACGCCGACGAACTGGTGCAACTGTTCCGCAAGGTGGTCGACTCGGGCAAGAACCTGGCGATCATGGGGCATTACAACCATCCGGCCGAACTGCGTCCGGCGATCGCGCAGCGCGCCGTCAAGCGGATCGTGGGATCGGGCGCCACCTTGCGCATGCAGGCGCCGCTGATCCGCCACATCAACGAAGATCCCGCCGGCTGGGCCGAACTGTGGACGACCGGTGTGCGCCTGGGCGCCATTCCCTACTATATGTTCGTCGAGCGCGATACTGGGCCGAGCCACTATTTCCGCCTGCCGCTGGCCAAGGCGTACGAGACGTTCCAGGCCGCGTACCAGCGCGTGTCGGGACTCGCGCGCACGGTGCGCGGGCCGTCGATGAGCGCGTTCCCCGGCAAGGTGGCGATCGACGGCATCGTCACGATCGGTGGCGAAAAGGTCTTCGCGCTGCAATTCCTGCAGGCGCGCAATCCGGATTGGGCGCGCCGCCCGTTCTACGCCAAGTTCGATCCCGAGGCCACGTGGCTGGACGACCTGGTGCCGGCCTTTGGCGAGGAACGCTTCTTCTTCCAGAACGGCGACGACGACGCGCATCGCGTGATTCCGATCCATGCGCCGCGCCCGCATGCCGCCCACCCGTCCGCCGGTGGGGAAGGGTACGAAGAGACCATGAGCACGGGGACCTGACATGACGCGGTTACTGCATCGACAAATCCACCACGCGTACCCGCGCGCCGTCGGCGGCGAAGGCATCCACCTGATCGACGCGGCGGGCCGGCGCTACATCGACGCCAGCGGCGGGGCGGCCGTGTCCTGCCTCGGTCACCAGCATCCGGCGGTGCTGGCCGCGATGCACGCGCAGCTCGACCAGCTGGCCTATGCGCACACGAGCTTTTTCACGACCGATGTCGCCGAAGCGCTGGGCGAGGAACTGCTGGAGCATGCGCCACCCGGGATGTCGCACGTGTACTTCGTCTCCGGCGGTTCGGAGGCGGTGGAGGCGGCGCTGAAGATGGCGCGCCAGTACTTCGTGGAGCGCGGCGAACCGCAGCGCCGCTATTTCATCTCGCGCCGCCAGAGCTACCACGGCAACACGCTCGGCGCCCTCGGCGTCGGCGGCAATGCCTGGCGGCGCGCCCAGTTCGCGCCCATCCTCGTCGACAATCACTACATCGATCCCTGTTACGCGTACCGCTACCGGGAGGCCGGCGAGAGCGACGAGGCCTATGGCGTGCGCGCCGCCGACGAACTGGAGGCGAAGATCCGTGAACTGGGTGCCGGCAACGTCATCGCGTTCGTGGCCGAGACCGTCGTGGGCGCGACGCTCGGGGCCGTGCCGCCGGCGCCCGGCTACCTGCGCCGGATCCGCGACATCTGTAATGAACACGGCATCCTGCTGATCCTCGATGAAGTCATGTGCGGCATGGGACGCACCGGCACGCTGCATGCCTGCAGCCAGGACGGCGTGGCGCCCGACCTGATGACGGTGGCGAAAGGCCTGGGTGGCGGTTATGCGCCGATCGGGGCGACGTTCGTGTCCAAACATGTCTTCGACGCATTCGCCAAGGGGTCCGGCATGTTCCAGCACGGTCACACGTATGTCGGCCACCCGCTGGCCTGCGCCGCCGCGCTGGCCGTGCAGCGCACGGTCCGGGAAGAACGGCTGCTCGACAACGTGCAGGCCCGCGGGGCGCAGCTGGAGCAGGGCTTGCGCGAGCGCTTCCGGGATCATCCGCACGTCGGCGACATCCGCGGCCGCGGCCTGTTCTGGGGTGTCGAACTGGTGGCCGAGCGCGGCTCGAAGGCACCCTTCGATCCGGCGCGCCGGCTGCACGCCGGCATCAAGGCGGCTGCGATGGAACGCGGCCTGCTGGTGTATCCGATGGGAGGGACGATCGACGGCCGCGCCGGCGACCACGTCCTGCTYGCGCCCCCGTTCATCTGCGAC
Organism: Massilia sp. P2_C2; assembly: GCF_056404615.1. Taxonomy (NCBI): domain Bacteria; kingdom Pseudomonadati; phylum Pseudomonadota; class Betaproteobacteria; order Burkholderiales; family Oxalobacteraceae; genus Massilia; species Massilia sp. P2_C2. Next base: position 10,523 of record NZ_JBFUDR010000102.1, read on the forward strand.
GCCGGCGCCATCGACGCCATCCTCGACCGGCTGGCGGATGCCATCGACACGGCCATCGAAGGCCTTTAAGGAAAGAAAGGAGAGAACCATGTCCCGTATTCCCCACGCCGCGCGCGCGCCGGAGGCGCCCAAGGAGCTCGTCGACGCCATCCTCGCCCGCCGCGGCGGACGCCTGCTGAATCTCGACCGCATGCTGTTGCGCAGCCCGGCCTTTGCCCGGGGCTGGAACGCGTTCCTGGGCGAAGTCAGGAACAGCCTCGGACTGTCGCCCAGGCTGCGCGAACTGGCCATCTGCATGGTCGCGGTGCTGAACGGCGCCGACTACGAGTACTACCATCACGCGCCGGAGTTCCTCAAGGCGGGCGGCAACACGCGCCAGCTCGCGGCGCTGCGCCGGCTCGGACAAGGCGACGTCGACCCGACGCTGTTCGATGCGAGCGAACGCGCCGTCGTCCGCCTCACGCTGGAGATGACGCGCGACGTGCGTACCTCGGACGCGACGTTCGCGGCGGCGATCGACGCGCTGGGCGACCACCAGCACGTGGTCGAACTCGTCGGCGTGATCGCCACGTACAACATGGTGTCGCGCTTCCTGCTCGCGCTGCAGATCGAACCCGAAACCGTAGCTTCCTGATCGTCACCACTGCAAAGGCACAACCATGACTTATGTGGTCACCGAAAACTGCATCAACTGCAAGCACGGCGATTGCGTGGAAGTCTGTCCCGCCGAGGCATTCCACGAAGGGGCCAATTTCCTCGTCATCCATCCCGAAAAATGTATCGATTGCGAGATGTGCGTGAGTGCCTGTCCGGTCGATGCGATCTATTTCGAGGCGAACGTGCCGCCGGATCAACAGGAATTCGTCGCGCTGAATGCCCGTTATGCCGGGCTCTGGCCGGTCATCCTGGACAAGAAACCGGCGATGGCGGACGCCGCGTCCTGGCATGGCCGGCCGGGGCGGCGGCAGCTGCTCGATCCGGCGCCGGCGGCGGGGTGAGGTCGCGCGCGTAGCACGTCATGCACAAGGCCCTGTTTTTACGGGGCTTTTTTTATGGAGTCGTAATCCGTCCACCTCATCGTGCAGACCTTTCATGTGCCCGTAACGAACTTTGATATAGGTGGCGTCAAAAATAATAATTTACTTGGTAGCGCTACCTCGCTATAGTCCGACCAGTCATACGCCTATCGAAGGAAGGACTCTACCTCGCCATGACAATAAATCCACGCCTTGCCGCCGCCGTGGCGCTCTTCACGTCGCTTGCCGTGCTGCCTGCGGCACATGCCCTGGAAGTCACGAGTACCGCACGTCCYGGGCCGGGAGCCTTGAGCCTGGTCAGCGGCGCCGGTACCGTCACCGTCGCGGTGGACGCGAAGGACGACGCATTGGTGCAGTTTGCCGCCCGCATGTTCGCCGACGACGTCGCGCGCGTGACCGGCAAGCGTCCCGCCATCGCTGCCGGGGCCGGGCGGGGACGCCGGATGATCATCGCCGGCACCCTCGGGCAGAGCGGCCTGCTCGACCAGCTGGCGGCCAGCGGCAAGCTGAAAGACCTGGACAAGGTCCGCGGCCGGTGGGAGGCCACGGTCACGCAGATGGTCGAGCGCCCGTTTCCAGGCGTGGACCGTGCCTTCGTCATCGTGGGCAGCGATCGCCGCGGCGCCGCGTACGGGCTGATGCAGCTGTCGGAAAAGATCGGCGTGTCGCCGTGGTACTGGTGGGGCGACGTGCCCGTCCGGCACAAGGCGGCACTGGCGCTTAGTGCGCCCGCGCCGGAAATCACGGCGCCGGAGGTCAGGTATCGCGGCATCTTCATCAATGACGAGGACTGGGGCCTGCATGCCTGGGCCAGGCAGACCTTCGAGCCCGAGGCCGGCGGCATCGGCCCGAAGACCTACGACAAGGTCTTCGAGCTCATGTTGCGCCTGCGCCTGAACACGATCTGGCCTGCCATGCACGAGGTCAGCCGGGAATTCCATGCGGTACAAGAGAACGTGGTCCTGGCCGACAAGTACGGCATCGTCGCCGGCGCGTCGCACTGCGAACCCATGCTCTACAACAACGTCAAATGGAACCAGAAAGAGCGGGGCGCCTGGAATTACCTCACCAACCGCGAGGCCATCTTCAAGACCTGGGAAGAGCAGGCCAGTACGCGCGGCGGCATGGAGGGTGTCTGGACGCTCGGCATTCGCGGCATCCACGACCAGGGCATGCAGACRCCGCCCGGCGACATGCCGGGCAAGCTGAAACTCATGGGAGAGGTGATCGAGGACCAGCGCAGCTTGATCAAGCAGCACGTGACTACGAAATGGGGACCGGTCGCCCAGGCCTTCGTCCCCTACAAGGAAGTGTTGCCGATCTACGATGCCGGCCTGGCGCTGCCTGACGACGTCACCCTGGTGTGGACGGACGATAACTTCGGCTATATCCGCCGTTTGAGCTCGCCTGCCGAACGCAAGCGTGCCGGCGGCGCGGGCGTGTATTGGCATCTGTCCTATTATGGCGGGCCGCACTCCTACCTGTGGATCAATTCGACGGCGCCCGCGCTGATGTGGGAGGAATTACACAAGGCGTGGGAAAACGACGCTCGCACGATGTGGATGATCAATGTGGGCGATATCAAGCCGATGGAAATCGGCATGGATTATTTCGCCCGGTTCGCGTGGAACCCGACGGCCTACGGACCGGATTCCCAGCCCGCGTTCCTGCGTGCCTTCGCGGCCGAACACTTCGGCGACAAGCTGGCGCCGGCCGTGGCCGATCTGCTGGCCGGGTTCTACCAGCTCGGCACGATCCGCAAACCCGAGCTGATGGTGCGCGCGTGGGCGCTGTCGCTCCCGCCGGAGCGGGCCGCCGAGCTCGAAGGCCGGTATGCGCGCCTGCTCGCGGACGAAGCCAAACTCGCCGCCGCGATACCGGCCGACATGGGCGACGCTTACACCGAAATGATCGGCTTCCCCGCGCGCGTGCTGGGCGCGACCGGCACGATCTTCATGGCCGACCGTGCGGCCCAGCTCGGCAACGACCCCGACGGGCAGGCCGCCCGGATCGCGCGCCAGCGCGCCTTCCTCGAACAACAGGTCGAGGCGTACAACCATACGGTCGCCCATGGCAAGTGGAAGGGCATGATGCCCGGCCTCGTCACCGCGCAAAATCTCATGGCGTGGAACAGCCAGGTGCGCTGGCCATGGGGCGAGCCGGCGGGCGGTACGACGTCCAGGGTGCAGCCGGTCGACGCGGGACGCGTCTGGCGCGCGGCGGCCGAGGCGGATAGCCGGTCGGATGCCGGCGCCGCGCGCTGGACGCCGGTCGCGGGACTGGGCCACACCGGTCGCGCGGTGGCGCTGAAACCCGCCAGCCTCGACTCCACGTGGGAAGCCGGCGACGGCAAGGCGCCTGCGCTCGTGTTCAACTTCGAGGCGGATAGTGCGGATGCAGTCCAGGACCTGCTCATCGACTTCATGCCGACGTTCCGCATGTACCCGGGCCGCAAACTGCGCGTCGGCGTGATCGTCGATGAACGGGCGCCGGTGCTGGTCGAAGTGCCCGGGTCGGGCGGTCAGGAAGACGAGTCGGGCGCCATCCGCCAGGAAGGGGTGCAGAGCAATGTCGTGCGTGCGCGTGTGACGATGCCTGCGCTGTCCCCGGGGCCGCACGTGGTGAAGATCCGCGCCGTGGACCCGGGTGTCGTCATCGACCGGATCGCATTGCCGGTGACGGCAGCGCGTTGATCCTCCCAGCCATCAAGAATGACGAAAGCCCCCTGATCCAAGGGGGCTTTGTTCGTCTGCCCGGGCTTGCACATCGAAGGGACGGTTCGATTGCAGCCGGACCCCTTCAGCGCACCAGGCAGGGACGCTTGTTGTCGAACTTCCAGCCGGGGATGAGGAATTGCATCGCGACTGCGTCGTCGCGTACGCCCAGGCCCATGTTCCGATACGCCTGGTGCGCCTTTTCCAGCTCGGCCTCGTCCAGCTCGATGCCCAGGCCCGGTTGCGCCGGGACGTGCACGAGCCCCTTTTCGATCTTCAGCGGCTCTTTCGTGAGGCGCTGGCCGTCCTGCCAGATCCAGTGCGTGTCGATCGCGGTGACCTTGCCCGGCGCSGCCGCRCCCACGTGSGTGAACATGGCGAGCGAAATGTCGAAGTGGTTGTTCGAGTGCGAGCCCCACGTCAGGCCGAACATCTGGCACAACTGCGCGACGCGCACGGCGCCCTGCATGGTCCAGAAATGCGGATCGGCCAGGGGGATGTCGACGGATTGCAGCTGGATCGAATGGGCCATCTGGCGCCAGTCGGTGGCGATCATGTTGGTGGCGGTGGGCAGGCCGGTGGCGCGGCGGAACTCGGCCATCACTTCGCGGCCSGARAAGCCGTTCTCGGCGCCGCACGGGTCYTCGGCRTAGGCCAGGATGCCGTGCCTGTCGCGGCACACGCGGATCGCCTCGTCCAGYGACCAGGCGCCGTTCGGGTCCAGGGTGATGCGCGCGTCCGGGAAGCGTTCGTGCATCGCGATRRTCGCTTCCATTTCTTCGTCGGCGCTCAGCACGCCCCCCTTCAGCTTGAAGTCGTTGAAGCCGTAGCGCTCGCGCGCGGCCTCGCACAGGCGCACGATGGCTTCCGGCGTGACGGCTTCTTCATTGCGCAGGCGGAACCAGGCGTCGCCGGCRTCCGGCTCGCCGCGRTAGGCCAGCGGSGTCTTGTTGCGGTCGCCSACGTAGAACAGATAGCCCAGCATCTCGACCGYATTGCGTTGCATGCCTTCGCCCAGCAGTGCGGCCACGGGCACGCCCATGAACTGGCCCAGCAGGTCGAGCAGGGCGGATTCGACGGCCGTGACGGCGTGGATGGTCGTGCGCAGGTCGAAYGTCTGCTGGCCGCGGCCGCCGGCGTCGCGGTCGGCGAAGGCGGTGCGCATCGCGTTCAGCACGTTGTTGTACTCGCCCAGCGTCTTGCCGACGACGAGCGGGCGGGCATCCTCGATGGTCTTGCGGATCTTGTCGCCACCCGGCACCTCGCCCAGGCCGGTATTGCCGGCGCTGTCCTTCAGGATGACGATGTTGCGGGTGAACCAGGGGCCGTGGGCGCCGGAGAGGTTCAGCAGCATGCTGTCCTGGCCGGCGACGGGGACGACGCGCAGTTCCGTGACGACGGGTGCGCGGGTAGCGATAGTGTTCATGATGATGATTCGTGGGATGGAGCGGGTTATGGGTTCGCCAGCGACTTGACCAGCTTGACGCGCTTGATGTCGCCGACGACGAACAGGTAGCAGGCGATGGCCAGTGCCGCATTGGCGCCGACGAAGATCAGGGCACCGGCGAACGAGCCGGTCGCCTGGACGATGTAGCCGATCGCGATCGGGGTCGTGATGCCGGCCGTGTTGCCGAAGGTGTTGAACAGGGCGCCGGAGAGACCGCCCGCTTCCTTCGGCGACGTGTCGGAGACGACGGCCCAGCCGAGCGCACCGACGCCCTTGCCGAAGAAGGCGAGCGACATCACGGCGACGACGAGGGCGTCCGCATCGATGTAGTTACAGGCGATCATGCTCATCGACATCAGCATGCCCAGCACGATCGGCACCTTGCGCGACACGGAAAGCGGGTAGCCGGCCCTGGCGAGACGGTCGGACAGCCAGCCGCCGGCGATGCCGCCGAGGAAGCCGGCGATGGCGGGCAGCGAGGCGACGAAGCCCGCTTTCAGGATCGTCATGTGGCGCTCCTGCACCAGGTAGACGGGGAACCACGTCAGGAAGAAATAGGTCAGCGTGGTGATGCAGTACTGGCCGACGTAGACGCCCAGCAGCATGCGGTTGCCCAGCAGTTCCTTGACGCAGGCGAACGTGTTCACCTCGCTCTTCGGTTCGGCGCGGTTCCGCCTTTCGAGGTCGACGAGGGCGCCGCCTTCCTGGATGTATTTCAGTTCGCTGGCGCTGACGGTCGGGTGTTCCCTGGGGCCGTGGATCGTCTTCAGCCACACGAAGGCCGTCAGGATGCCGAGGCCGCCCATCACGTAGAACACGCTGTGCCAGCCGTGGGCGTGCACGAGCCAGCCCATGATTGGCGCGAACAGGACGGTGGCGAAATACTGCGCCGAGTTGAACACGGCGGCCGCCAGGCCCCGTTCATTGGTGGGGAACCAGCTCGAGGCGATGCGGCTGTTGCCGGGGAAGGAGGGCGCCTCGGCCGCGCCGACGAGCAGGCGCAGCGTGAACAGGACGCCCACCGCCGCGCCGCCGGCGACGAAGCCGGTCGCGCCCGTGAACAGGGTGAACGTCGACCACAGGAAGATGCTGAAGAAATAGGTGATCTTCGAGCCGAAGCGGTCGAGCAGCCAGCCGCCGGGCAGCTGCGCCACCACGTACGACCAGGCGAACGCCGAAAAGATGAAACCCATCTGGACGGCGGTCAGGCCGAGCTCTTTCCTGATCTCCGGGCCCGCGATCGAGATCGTCGCGCGGTCCGCGTAGTTGATGGTCGTGACGGCGAACAGCATGGCGAGGATCAGCCAGCGCTTGCGCGTCGCGACCCGTGCCGCGCTGGCGGTCTCGATGGTGTGTGCTTGTTCCACGTTGGTCTCCTGCCTTGTCGATGCGTTTTATGAAGGAGGGTGCGCAGCGCATCCCTCTCCCGCTCCGTGCTCGTGCGGCACGGTTGGCTGCGGGATCGATTCATCATAGGCTTGCGTCGATACCCCAACAAACCAAAGAATGTCGTCATCAATCCAGAATTTGAATCAACGGGCTGCGCAGGATGACCCTCATCGGTTGAATGTATTGAAAATATAAAATACAATGCATTAATAATCCTTAACGACATTCCGGAGATCACGCATGACCACCCGCCGCGCCACTCTTCTCGCGCTTGCCGCGCCCCTTCTTGCCTTGCATATGCCCGGTTCGGCCGCCTGTGCGGATGATGCGGCCGCGCAAGCGCCCGTGCAAATGACCACCGTGCCCGGTCCGTTCCGTGCGGACGTGGAGTCGCTCAAGACCTACCGGACGCCCGAGTGGTTCCGCGACGCCAAGTTCGGCATCTGGTCGCACTGGGGCCCGCAGGCCGTGCCGCGCGCCGGCGATTGGTACGCGCGCAACATGTACATCTACGGCACCCCGCAGTACAAGCATCACCTGGAGCACTACGGCCATCCGTCCAAGCACGGCTACAAGGACATCATCCCGTTGTGGACGGCGGAGAAATTCGATCCGGACGCGCTGATGGCCCTGTACAAGAAGGCCGGCGCACGCTACTTCGTCAGCATGGGCGTCCACCACGACAACTTCGACCTGTGGGATTCGCGCTACCACGAATGGAATGCGGTGAAGATGGGCCCGAAGCGCGACATCGTGGGCGACTGGAAGAAGGCCGCGCAGAAGGCCGGCCTGCGCTTCGGCGTGTCGGAACACCTGGGCGCCAGCTACAACTGGTGGGCGCCGAGCCACGGCTACGACAATATGTGGCCCATGCTGGGCGCGAGCTACGACGGCGCCGATCCGAAGTATGCCTCGCTGTACCACCGTGCCCACGACGAGGCCTATCGCGATTCGCAGACCTGGTACACCACCGACAAGCGCTTCCACCAGGAGTGGTTCAACCGCATCACCGACCTGCTGACGCACTACCAGCCCGACCTGCTGTATAGCGATGGCGGCATTCCCTTCGGCGAAGTAGGCCGCACCCTGGTGGCCAACTACTACAACGCCAGCATCGCCAACCATGGCGGCAAACTGGAGGCGGTATACGACCACAAGAACATCGGCTCCGGCGAATTCATCCGCGAGGCCGGCGTGCAGGACGTGGAACGCGGCGTCATGGAAGGCATCCAACCCTTGCCCTGGCAGACCGACACCTCGATCGGTGACTGGTTCTACAGCGAAGGCTACAAGTACAAGACCGCCACCGACGTCGTCCACATGCTGGCCGATATCGTGAGCAAGAACGGCAACCTGCTGCTGAACGTGGTGCAGTACCCCGACGGCAGCCTGCCGCCCGAGGCGATGCAGTTCCTGCAGGAGATGGCCGAGTGGATGAGCGTGAACGGCGATGCCATCTACGGCACGCGTCCGTGGAAGATCTTCGGCGAGGGCCCGACCAAGGCGGCGTCGGGCCACTTCAAGGAGGACACGGTCTACACGCCGCAGGACATCCGCTTCACCACCAAAGGCAACGCGCTGTACGCCACCACCCTGGGCACGCCGACCACGACGGTGCGCATCCAGTCGCTGGGCCGCAAGGCCGGGCTGGAAACCCGTCCGGTGAAGGCCGTCGCGCTGCTGGGCAGCAAGGCGCCGCTGCGCTGGGAGCAGACCGACGAGGCCCTGGTGATCCAGTTGCCGGCCAGCCTGCCCAGCAAGATCGCGTCCAGCTTCCAGATCCGGTTCTGATTACCTATCCCAGTAGGGTGGGCACTCCTGTGCCCACCAAATGCATGCCGGTCCGCGAACGTTTGGTGGGCACGTTTCATTGGATTGATGCCCCCGGCATCAATCCCCCCCGGCCTCAAATGCCCACCCTACAGGTACCTCGCACATGAAAAACCTGTCCCGTCGTTCCCCACTTGTTCTCGCCCTTGCCCTGACGGCGCTGGCCAGCCATGTTCCCGCAGCCGCACAGGGCGGCGCCGGCGCCTGTCCGTCCGACCGCCTGGGCACATCGAGACGCCGACGGTCCTCGACGCCCTGAAGGCGAAGCACATCACGGTCATGTCCGTCGATACGGGCATCGACGACTGGGCGCCGAACGACCAGAGAACCGACGTGATGGTGCGCCGCCTGCTGGATAACCTGAAGTCCAAGGGTGGCGGGATCATCCTGATGCATGATGCGAACGAGCCGACCGCCGTTGCCTTGCCCGCCATGCTCAAGGCGCTCAAGGACAACGGCTACAAGGTCGTGCACGTGCGCTGGGAACAGTAAGAACCTGTCT
>NZ_JBFUDR010000103.1:0-19112 GCF_056404615.1 Massilia sp. P2_C2
CCATCGGGGCCTTGTTTGTTTGGCGGAGAGGGTGGGATTCGAACCCACGGTACGGTCACCCGTACGCCTGATTTCGAGTCAGGTACATTCGACCACTCTGCCACCTCTCCGTGTCGCGGTCGTTTCGCGTGAGGCCGCATTATAGACGGCCTCCCACAAAAACGGAAGGCCTATTTGATCAACCAACCTGAGCAACCAAGCCTCAGGCCGTCAGGCGCTCCAGGCCGCCCATGTACGGACGCAGCACTTCCGGAATCACCACGCTGCCATCCGCCTGCTGGTAATTCTCCAGCACCGCCACCAGCGTGCGGCCCACGGCCAGGCCCGAGCCGTTCAGCGTGTGCAGCAGTTCCGGCTTGCCCTTTGCGTTGCGGAAGCGGGCCTGCATGCGGCGGGCCTGGAAGTCTTCGCAGTTCGACAGCGACGAGATTTCGCGGTACGTGTTCTGCGCCGGCAGCCAGACCTCCAGGTCGTAGGTTTTCGCAGCAGAAAAGCCCATGTCGCCCGTGCACAGTTGCATCACGCGGTATGGCAGGCCCAGGTTCTTCAGGATCGTTTCCGCCTGGCCGACCATGTCTTCCAGCGCGCCGTACGACTGTTCCGGATGTGCGATCTGGACGAGCTCGACCTTGTCGAACTGGTGCTGGCGGATCATGCCGCGGGTGTCGCGGCCGTAGCTGCCGGCTTCCGAGCGGAAGCATGGGGTGTGCGCCGTGATCTTGATCGGCAGGGATTCCGCCGCCACGATTTCGTCGCGCACCATGTTCGTCAGCGAGACTTCCGACGTCGGGATCAGGTAGAAATTCTCGCCCTCGCCTTCCGCGCCGCCCTTCTTCACGGCGAACAGGTCTTCCTCGAACTTCGGCAGCTGGCCCGTGCCGCGCAGCGAATCCGCGTTGACCATGTACGGCGTGTAGCACTCCATGTAGCCGTGCTGGCCAGTGTGCGTGTCCAGCATGTATTGCGCCAGCGCGCGGTGCAGGCGCGCGATGCCGCCCTTCATCACGGCGAAGCGCGAGCCGGTCAGCTTGGCCGCCGTATCGAAATCCAGGCCCAGCGGGCCGCCGACGTCGACGTGGTCCTTCACTTCGAAATCGAACGCACGCGGCGTGCCCACCTTGCGGACTTCCACGTTGCCCGACTCGTCCTGGCCGACCGGCGTGGACGGGTGCGGCAGGTTCGGGATCGCGGCCATGAAGTGCGCCACTTTCTCCTGGACTTGGGCCAGGGCCGTCTCGTTGGCTTTCAGCTCGTCGCCGATGCCGGCCACCTCGGCCATCACGGCGCTCGTGTCTTCGCCCTTGCCTTTCAGCATGCCGATCTGTTTGGACAGCGAGTTGCGCTTGCCCTGCAATTCCTCGGTACGCGTCTGGATCGCCTTGCGCTCGGCTTCGAGGGCGTTGAATCCGGCGACGTCGAGCTGGTACTTGCGGCTCGCGAGGCGTGCGGCGACGTTGTCGATGTCTTTGCGGAGGAGTTGGATGTCTATCATTATCGGGATTGTCGCAGGGTAGGATATCGAAAGCGCAATTGTACCAAGTCGCCGCCGGCAAGCGATGGCTGCGCGCCGATCTTTGCGCCGGCGTGGCAGTCTGATGCCAGGGAGGCCATCATGGACATCGATTGGGAAGCCCTGTTCACGTTCACCGTGCCGCCGCTCGAACTGTTCGTGCGCGGCACGCTGACCTATATCTTCCTGTTCTGCCTGTTCCGCTTCATCGTGCGGCGCGACGCCGGTGCGCTGGGGTTGTCCGACCTGCTCGTGCTCGTCATCATCGCCGATGCCGCCCAGAACGCCATGGCCGGCGATTACACGTCCGTCGTCGACGGCTTCGTCCTGATCGGCACGATCATCGGCTGGAACTACGTACTGAACTGGCTCAGTTACCGCTATCGATGGTTCCGGCGCTTCGCGCTGGCGCCGCCGATCTGCATCATCAAGGACGGGGTCAAGCAGGAGGGCGCGCTGCGGCGCGAGCTGATCAGCGACGAGGAATTGCAGGCCATGCTGCACGAGCACGAGGTCGACGACATCGCCCAGGTCCGGCGCGCGTGGCTGGAACCGGACGGCCAGTTGACGGTACTGCGCCGGCGCGTACCGAAGGACGACGGCGGCACGGGCGGCCAGCCGCGCCGCGGGGTAGAGTGAGTCCGGCGGTCAGTCCGACGCGCCGCCGGACCTCGCTTCGTCGTCCAGGCTGCGCAGCCGGGCCAGCTGTTGCGAGGCTGCATTGGGGGGCTGAGCCAACCCGGCGGCCGGCAGAACCTGCCGCCGTGAGTCGCTACATCATCTGCTAGCCCGCTGGTTGCGTTGCAATGCCATGGATTGCTTTACCAATTGCTGCAGCAATCTCGTCTTCGCTGCGGCCCCCATTGATTTCGACACGACCGCCGAAAACGAAGTGAGGAACCGACCGCACGCCCGCCGCAGCAGAGTTTGCGGCCTCCTGTTCTACCCGCGTGCGCCATGCCGGATCGATTGCGATGCTACGGGCTTCGTCGCGCTCGAATCCATGGGCCGCAGCGATGTCGACCAGCACATCGACCTCTGCAATATTCTTTGCTTCCAGAAAGTAGGCTCCCGTGATCGCGACTGCAAGTTGATGCTGTGTCCCGCGCTCTCTTGCTGCCTGGATGAGGGCGTGGGCAGCCTGCGTCGGATAGGTGTATAACTGACGGCCAAGATTTAGATTTAACGCGGACGCAAGCGCTTCGGCTTCGGGTCGCGCAAACGCGGCCTGAGGGTCGGTTATCCCGTATCGCTTACGCAGCAAGTCCGGGATGTACAGTCCGGCAGCGGGAGCATCTGGCAGCAGCAGGACAGGATGATGATGGATATCCACGGCAAGGCCGGGAAAGCGCTCTTTCAAAACTTTGTCAAGCCGATGTTGGCCGATGATGCACCAAGGGCAGGTGATCTCGGTATAGAGGTCGATTCGCACGTTTGTTTTCCTTTCCTCAACGGTTAGCGATTCCAGGTGCAACCCGGACGAATGTTTTGTCGGTCACCTGATCCACAAGGAACGCCGGTTGCCCCGGTCGCTCCAAACAGGGCGATAGTCTTTCTCGCAGCCATGATCTCAGGCCGCCGCCAGGAAAGATTGCACCGTCGCTTCGGCATGGACGATGGCGGCTCTGGCTGCGTCGGAACTGATCATCGTGCCTTCGATGCGCACCAATTCAATATCGGTCAGGCCGATAAATCCGAGCAGATGCAAGAGATAGTCGGTATGGAAATCGAACGGTGCATAGGGGCCCTCCGAAAACACGCCACCGCTGGCAGTGACAAGATAGACCTTCTTGCCGGTCAACAACCCCTTGGACCCACCATCGGCGTAGCTAAAGGTAACGCCCGGCCAAGTAACATGATCAAACCAGGCTTTAAGCTGCGAGGACGGACCGAAATTCATCATCCCTGAACCGAGCACGATCACCTCGGCGGCCTGCAACTCGCCGACCAGCGTTTGGGCATAGCTGACCGCCTTGGCCTGTTCTTGTGTGCGAACGTCAGGAGGTGTGACTCGGCCGTGGATGTAGTCCGACGTGATGTGCGGCGCCGGCTCCGCTGCAAGGTCGCGAATCGCCAGCGTGCCGCCCAGGCGGACCTTGGCGCCTTGGGCGATTTCGGTCGCAAAGCGGGTTGAAAGGCTTTCAGCACCACGCGGGCTGGAAGTGATTAGCAATATCTGGCTCATGTTGACTCCTTGGTATAAAATGAGAACCTGGTAACCAAACAATCTTGAGTTACGCAGTCGCACCAAGGATGGTATTGTTCCTACTCATATTCCACAAGAAGGCACACCAATGTCACCAAGTCACATCGATTTACCCGACGAACTGCCAGAGTCGAATGCGGGAGGCTGCCAAGCCACTCGCGAAATACTGGATCGCATCGGCGATAAATGGAGCCTCTACATCATCGCGTCGCTGGCCAATGGAACCCGGCGCTTCAATGAGTTAAGGCGCGGGATCGACGGCATCTCCCAGCGCATGCTGACGTTGACTCTGCGGGGCCTGGAACGCGATGGATTGGTTACCCGGACGATATATCCGACAATTCCTCCGCGTGTCGATTACGACCTCACGGAATTGGGAAGAACACTATTGAAACCTGTAATGGGACTGGTCAACTGGGCGAACGACAACCAGTTCACTATTATCGAAGCCCAAAAGCGCTTCGATAATATGTCCGAGCAGGACAAATTTTCAACCAGCGGCGATTACCAACGGAAGTCAAGGATTTGAGTCTTCAAGAAAGATGGCTTAATGCCTCTTTTAATTTCCGGCCTCTTCGTCCCACTTCCGTAACTGGGCCAGCTTTTCACCGATCTTGATTTCCAGGCCTCTTGGCACTGGCTGATACCATCCGGGCTCTTCTATACCTTCAGGAAGATAGGTTTCACCAGCAGCATAAGCATTCGGCTCGTCATGCGCATATCGGTATTCATGCCCGTAACCCAGTTCTTTCATGAGCTTTGTGGGGGCGTTCCGAAGATGAACAGGAACCTCACGGCTCTTATCCTGCTTCACAAAAGCACGAGCCTGGTTGTAGGCGTTGTAACCCGCATTGCTCTTGGCAGCTACAGCAAGATAGATGACTGCTTGACCAAGCGCCAACTCACCTTCAGGGCTTCCCAGCCGCTCATAGGTCAAAGCAGCATCATTGGCTATCTGCATGGCTCTTGGGTCGGCCAAGCCGATGTCTTCCCAGGCCATGCGAACGATGCGCCTTGATAGATAGCGAGGATCAGCCCCACCGTCCAGCATTCTTGTCAGCCAATAGAGCGCCGCATCAGGATGGGAACCACGAACAGACTTGTGCAAGGCTGAAATCTGGTCATAAAAGTTGTCGCCACCTTTGTCAAAACGCCGACTGTTCAAGGTCAAGGCGTTCTGGATGAAGTTGGTATCAATCCTCGAAACACCAGCAGCACCGGCAGCCGTCTTGCACTGTTCAAGCAGGTTCAAGAACCGTCTGGCATCGCCGTCCGCATACCCAATGATGGTATCAACAGCCTTCTCTTCAAACTCCAGGTCGCCAAGAGCTTTCTCTTGTGCTCGCTGAAGAAGCAGCTTCAGCTCTTCGTCTGTCAGCGACTTCAGGACATAGACCTGAGCACGAGACAGCAAGGCCGAGTTCACTTCAAAAGAAGGGTTCTCAGTGGTGGCACCAATAAAGGTAAAGAGACCCGACTCCACATGAGGTAACAAGGCATCTTGTTGAGACTTGTTGAATCTGTGAATCTCGTCTACGAACAAGATGGTGTTCTTGCCCTGTGCAAGAAATTGCCTTGCTTGCTCCATGGCCTCTCTGATGTCTTTAACACCAGACAAGACCGCAGACAAAGCAATGAACTCACACTTGAAGGCACTGGCAGTGAGCCGTGCCAACGTGGTCTTACCGACTCCGGGCGGCCCCCAGAAGATCATGGAGTGAGGCTTGCCGGACTGAAAAGCGAGCCTCAGGGGCTTGCCCTCACCCAGCAAGTGAGACTGCCCAATGACCTCGTCCAGGGTCTTGGGGCGAAGGGCTTCAGCCAGYGGGGCGGCGGGTTCGGTCTTGAAAAGGTCATCCATGGCAGCCTCCGCAGGCGCGTGCCGGAGAATCGGGCATCGGGTTCATTCGTCTGGTCTGATGTGCAAGGCGCTAGTGTAGCCGATGCACCATTCACCCGTCAGTGGAGGCGTACGCCGGACTCAGGGCTGGCCGACGGACAGCACGATCTTGCCCACCGCCCGCCCACTTTCGCTCAAGGCATGCGCTTCAACGATACGATCCAGCCCGAATTCGGCCTTCCAGTCGACCGGATTGATGGATGCGGCGACGACCCGCACGAGCACGTCGTCCGGGCCGATGTCCGGCGCGGGAATGTCGTCGATGGACAGGACTTCACGTCCGCCGTATTGGTGGATGCGCACTGCCTTCATGGTGATTCCTTCCATGTTGACCTGTGCGCATTGTAGCGGCGCGGGGCCGCCGGCCCGCGCACCGCTCGTTACTGGTTGACGACCTCGGCGCCCTTCGGCACCTCGAATTTGAAGGTCTGCGCGCCCAGTGCCGGATTGCGCTGGAAGCTCGTGAATTTCAGCAGCACGGTCTGGCCGAAGTTGTCCTTCAGCTCCATCGCCTGCGGGACACCGTCCTTCAGGCCGATGCCGATCTGTTCGAACGTCGTGTCCTTCGCCTTCGGCGTTGCCTTCAGCCATTCCAGGCCGTCRTGCGCGCCAGCTTCCGCCAGCGTGAAATTCTTTTCCAGGTCGTTGCTGCCGAACAGGATAGCCGCGGGCGAGCTGCCCAGCGCACCGCCCAGCTTGCGCGTGGTGACCTGGTTCAGGTCCTTGTCGTACAGGTACAGCGTGTCGCCGTCGGCCTGCAGCAGTTGCTCGTACGGTTTCTGGTACGTCCAGATGAATTTGCCGGGGCGGGAAAACACGAAGGTGCCGCTCGACGTCTTGCCGGGCTTGCCCGACGTGCGGACCTGCGTCTGCGTGAATTCGCCGCGCGCGGATCTGGTACCGGTCACGAAGGATTTGAATTGATCCAGCGCCGTGGCGTGGGCCGCGCCGGCGATCAGGAAAGTCGTGGCGATCAGTGTCGTTTTCAGTTTCAGCATTGTCATTCCGCGTTCGTTGCGGGCACCAGGATGTCGCGATTGCCGTTCGACTGCATCGGCGACACGATGCCGCTCTGTTCCATCTGCTCGAGCAGGCGCGCGGCCCGGTTGTAGCCGATGCGCAGGTGGCGCTGCACCAGCGAGATCGACGCCCGGCGGTTCTTCAGCACCACGGCCACCGCCTGGTCGTACATGGCGTCGGATTCGCCGCCGCCCTCGCCGGCCGGCACGCCGTCGGCGCCACCGCCATCCTCGGCCACGCCGCCTTCGAGAATGCCCTCAATGTAATTCGGTTCGCCCGTGGACTGCAGGTGTTTTACAACTCGATGCACTTCGTCGTCCGACACGAACGCGCCGTGCACGCGGACCGGCAGGCCGGTGCCCGGCGGCATGTACAGCATGTCACCCATGCCGAGCAGCGTCTCCGCGCCCATCTGGTCGAGAATCGTGCGTGAGTCGATCTTCGACGACACCTGGAACGCGATACGCGTCGGGATGTTGGCCTTGATCAGACCCGTGATCACGTCCACGGACGGACGCTGCGTCGCCAGGATCAGGTGGATACCGGCCGCGCGCGCCTTCTGGGCGATACGGGCGATCAGTTCCTCGACCTTCTTGCCCACGACCATCATCAGGTCGGCCAGCTCGTCGATAATGATGACGATCGTCGGCAGCTTGTCCAGCGGCTCGGGCGCGTCCGGCGTCAGCGAGAACGGGTTCGGAATGTGTTCCTCGCGCTTGGCCGCTTCCAGGATCTTGCCGTTGTAGCCGGCCAGGTTGCGCACGCCCAGCTTCGACATCAGCTTGTAGCGCCGCTCCATCTCGTTCACGGCCCAGTTCAGCGCATGGCCGGCCTGGCGCATGTCCGTGACGACGGGCGCCAGCAGGTGCGGGATGCCTTCGTACACCGACATCTCCAGCATCTTCGGGTCGATCAGGATCAGGCGCACGTCGGCCGGGTCGGCCTTGTACAGCAGCGACAGAATCGTCGCATTGATGCCGACGGATTTACCGGAACCGGTCGTACCCGCCACCAGCAGGTGCGGCATCTTGGCGAGGTCGGCGACGACCGGCTTGCCGGCGATGTCCTTGCCCAGCGCGACGGTCAGGCTGGATGCGCTGTCGCCATACACTTTCGAGCCGAGGATCTCGGTCAGGCGCACGATCTGGCGCTTCGGATTCGGCAGCTCCAGCGCCATGTAGTTCTTGCCGGGGATCGTCTCGACGACGCGGATCGACGTCAGCGACAGCGAACGCGCCAGGTCGCGCGCCAGGTTGACGATCTGGCTACCCTYCACCCCCGTCGCCGGCTCGATCTCGTAGCGCGTGACGACCGGGCCCGGGTATGCGGCCACGACCTTCGCCTCGACGCCGAAGTCGGACAGCTTCTTCTCGATCAGGCGGCTGGTGAATTCCAGCGTGTCGATGGCGACGGCTTCCTGCACCGGCGGCGCGTCGTCCAGCAGCGCCAGCGGGGGCAGCGTGGAATCGCCGTGGACTTCGAACAGATGCGACTGGCGCTCCTTCTCGGCGCGCTCGGAACGCGGCACGCTGACCATCTGCGGTTCGATCTTGATCGGTGCCGGATTGGGCGCGGCGGCCGACGGCAGCGGCGCGGCGGCCTTCGCGGGCGCAGGTGCGGGGGCGCGCGGCGCGGGCTCGTGCGGCTCGTCGAATGACGGCTCCATGGCCGGCGGCGCAACCGCCTGCGCAGCTGCGCCGTCGATCTGCGGCTCGGCCCGTGCCCGGGCCAGCTTCGCTTCGCCGCGCGCCTTGACCTTGGCTTTCATCTTGGCCAGGAAACCCGGCGCGCTCGGCGCCGGCGCGGCGTCCTGCCCGTCCTCGTCGTCGAAGCGCGGCTTTTCGATGCGTACCGGCGAACCGGCATGCTTTTCCTCGTATTTGACGCGCTCGTGCACGACGACTTCGTCGCGCTTGTGCGCCGCGATCTCGCCGTAGCGGCGGTCTTCGCGGTCTTCGTAACGCAGGCGGAACCAGTCCCACGTCATCTCGACGGATTCGCCGATACGCTCGGCCACCGCCAGCCACGACACCTGGAAATACCAGGAGAACCCGAGGCCGAACAGCAGCAACAGCAGCAACGTGGCGCCCGTGAAACCGAACGCGGTATGCGCGCCATGGCCGATCAGCTGGCCCAGCACGCCGCCGGCCGCGCGCGGCAACTCGACTTTCAGCGACCACATGCGCAGGTATTCCAGGCCG
Organism: Massilia sp. P2_C2; assembly: GCF_056404615.1. Taxonomy (NCBI): domain Bacteria; kingdom Pseudomonadati; phylum Pseudomonadota; class Betaproteobacteria; order Burkholderiales; family Oxalobacteraceae; genus Massilia; species Massilia sp. P2_C2. The sequence continues at coordinate 8,838 of NZ_JBFUDR010000103.1, forward strand.
ACGCTGCCGGCGAACATCAGCACGAAGCCGATCCAGCGGATCAGCGTCTCGCCCTGGTGCTCCGGTTCCTGCTCGGCTTCCTGCGCGATGAACCGGGTGTGCAGCCGTCGATACCCCTGCCACACGGCGCGGGTGAAGCAGACGCACAGCCACCAGGCGGAAAAGCCGAAAATGAACAGCAACAGGTCGGCCAGCCAGGCGCCGGCGCGGCCGCCCAGGTTGGCGACGTGGGCCACGGCGTTCTCATGCGACCAGCCCGGATCGGCCTTGTTGTAGCTGAGCAAAATGAGGACGAAATACAACAATGCGACGGCCGTGGCCAGCCAGCGCGCCTCCGACAACAGGCGCACGAGCCGGTTCGGCAGCGGCTGGCGCGGCGGTCTCGGCTTGTGAGTATAGGTCGTGCTCGTCGATGGACTATTCTTGCTCATTGCTGTTTGATACGGTACTGCCGGGTAACAATGCCCCAAAGATGACCATTCTAAGCGATATATTGCCGGGCAGGCCCCCCGATTCATGCTTGTGTGCATCATCGACTATAATCCGGGCTTCGACACCTTGATTCCCGCCCTGCCCGGCCCCACTTTCCGGGCATCATTCAATAGAAGAAGTTCATTATGACCACTCGTAAACACGCCAAAGTCCTGATCCTCGGTTCCGGCCCCGCCGGTTACAGTGCCGCCGTGTATGCCGCGCGCGCCAACCTCAGCCCGATGCTGGTCACGGGCGTCGAGCAGGGTGGTCAATTGATGACGACGACGGACGTCGAGAACTGGCCGGGTGACCCGCTGGGCGTCCAGGGCCCGGAACTGATGCAGCGCCTGCTGCAGCACGCCGAGCGCTTCAATACGGAGATCGTGTTCGACCACATCCACACGACGTACCTGAACGAGCGGCCGATCCGCCTCGTCGGCGATTCGCACGAGTTCACCTGTGACGCGCTGATCATCGCGACGGGCGCGTCGGCGCAATACCTCGGCCTGCCCAGCGAACAGGAATTCATGGGCAAGGGCGTCTCGGCCTGCGCGACCTGCGACGGCTTCTTCTACCGCAACCAGGAAGTTGCGGTGATCGGCGGCGGCAATACGGCCGTCGAGGAAGCGCTGTATCTGTCGAACATCGCCACCAAGGTCACGCTGATCCACCGTCGCGACAAGTTCCGCGCCGAACCGATCCTCGTCGACCGGTTGATGGCCAAGGTTCTAGAGGGCAAGATCGTGCTGGAGCTGAACCAGACGCTGGACGAGGTCAAGGGCGACCAGAGCGGCGTCACGGGCCTGCAACTGAAATCGACGGCGAACGGCGCCACGAAGGACCTCAAGGTACACGGCCTGTTCGTTGCGATCGGCCACAAGCCGAACACCGGCATCTTCGAAGGCCAGCTCGACATGCACAACGGCTACATCAAGACACGCGGCGGCAGCGAAGGCATGGCCACCGCGACGAGCGTTGCGGGCGTGTTCGCAGCCGGCGACGTGCAGGATCACGTGTACCGCCAGGCGATCACCTCGTCGGGCTCGGGCTGCATGGCCGCGCTGGATGCCCAGCGTTACCTGGAAGCCCTGGAGTAAAACTGTTGGAAGCATTCGATGGCTGGCACGTCAGCTTGCCGGGGGCAAGCTGACGGAATAAATTGCGATAGCAATTATGAAACAGTTTTCTGATCTAAAGGCCTTGCGCGACAAGCTCAAGGAAGAAGAACGGCTGCGCGCCATCGAAAAGGCCGAGCGGGAAAAGCGCGAGCGCATCGCGCGCGAGCACGCCGTCGAATTCGGCTCGGCCGTCGAGGACGTCGTCAAGATGCCCGAGTCGGACCGCTACGTGTGGCGCCCGATGCACGACTACGAGACGCGCGGCACGCCGCTGCCCGCGCGGCCCCGCACCCCGCAGTGGCGGACCACGGAAGAAGAAACGGCCGCCGTGCTGCGCGAATCGATGCTGTCCGACCAGTTCGACGTGGACGGCCTGCTCGACGAAGATCCCACCCTCAGCTGGTCGGCACCGGGCGTCGGCCCCGACGTCGTGAAAAAGCTGCGCAAGCGCCACTGGCCCGTCGAGGACGAGCTGGACCTGCACGGCCTCACGCGCGACCTGGCGCGGCGCCACGTCGACGCCTACCTGCGCAAATCCAGCAAGCGCGGCATCCGCTGCGTACGCATCATCCACGGCGTGGGCTATGGCTCGGCCGGCGGCGAACCCGTACTGCGCGGCATGGTCCACAGCTGGCTCGTGCAGACGCCGGACGTCGTCGCCTTTTGCGTCGCGAACCGGAAGGATGGCGGCAACGGCGCACTGATCGTCCTCCTGCGCCCCGCCCTGCTGGATTGAGCTTCCTTTGCTATTGACAAGCAGTAGGGTGGGCACCCCTGTGCCCGCCCTACCGGGCGGACGCGTCGCGGTCCGGCATGTTAGCCTAGCGGCATCGAAACGACCGCCCGCTGCATGCACCTCGTCACCGCCATCGAAATCATCGCGATCCTCGTCGGCGCGTTCTCGGGATTCATCGAGGCGCGGCGCAAGCGCATGGACGTGGTGGGCGTGTTTACGGTGGCCTTCATCGCCGCGTTCGGCGGCGGCACCCTGCGCGACATCCTGCTGGACAAGCGGCCGCTGTTCTGGGTGGTCCACCAGGAATACGCGATCCTGATCTTCGTGCTGGCCCTCGTGGCATCGCCGCTGATCCGCACCTTGCGCCAGATCGTGTCGGAGCGGCTGATCGTGATCGCCGACGCCGTCGGCCTGGGCCTGTTTTCCGTGGCCGGCGTGTCGTCCGCGCTGGACGCGCACATGCCGTTGTTCATCGCCTCGATGATGGGCGTGATCACGGGGATCTTCGGCGGCGTAATGCGCGACATCGTCTGCAACGAGGTGCCGATGGTGTTCCGCGACGGGAAGCCCTACGCCATCTGCGCGTTCCTCGGCAACTGGATGTTCCTGCTGCTGGGGATGAACGGCTTCCCGCACGACTTCGCGCTGTGGTCCAGCGCGCTGTTCATCGTCGTGTTCCGCCTGGTGACGTGGAAGTTCGACGTGCGGCTGGGGCGATGACGCATCGCCCCGCGGCGCTCGTGCTTATACAGCGTCCGGGCCCGTCTCGCCGGTGCGGATGCGGATCACCTGTTCCACGTCCTGCACGAAGATCTTGCCGTCGCCGATCTTGCCCGTGCGCGCGGCCTTGATGATCGCGTCGACGACCTGCTCGGTCAACGCATCGTCGACCACCACCTCGATCTTCACCTTGGGCAGGAAGTCGACCACGTACTCGGCGCCGCGGTACAGTTCCGTATGGCCCTTCTGGCGGCCGAAGCCCTTCACTTCCGTGACGGTCAGGCCGGTGACGTTCACCTCGGCCAGCGCTTCGCGCACTTCGTCCAGTTTGAACGGCTTGATCACGCAGGTAATCTGTTTCATGTTATTTCTCCTTTCAGGTACTGAACGGATTATCGCATGGCATCCGGTCAATCCGGAATCTTCGCCAGCTGGTCCATCCACACGACGGCTTCCGAATCGCTCGGCGCGCGCCAGTCGCCGCGCGGGGAAAGCGAACCGCCGTTGCCGACCTTCGGCCCGTTCGGCACGCACGAGCGCTTGAACTGGCTCGTCTTGAAGAAGCGCCACAGGAAGATGCCCAGGTTCTTCCTGATCGCGCCGAGCTCGTACTGGTTGCGCGCCGGGCTGCCGCCTTCCGGCCACGGGCCCTCGGCGCGGTCGTGCCACGCACTCCAGGCCAGGAACGCGACCTTGGCCGGACCGAAGCCGTAACGCAGCGTGTAGTACAGGTTGAAGTCCTGCAGCTCGTACGGGCCGATGAAATCTTCCGTGACCTGCGCCGGCTTGCCCTCTTCCTTGCCCGTGCCCTGTTTTCCGGGCACGAGCTCCGGCGAGATCTCCGTTTCCAGCACGTTGATCAGCACGTCGGAGCCGGTGTCGCCGATCTGCTTCGTATCGGCGACCCAGCGCACGAGGTGGGAGATCAGCGTCTTCGGCACGCTGGCATTGACGTTGTAGTGCGACATGTGGTCGCCCACGCCATACGTACACCAGCCCAGCGCCAGCTCGGACAGGTCGCCCGTGCCGATCACGATGGCGTGGTGATGGTTCGCGAGGCGGAACAAGTGACTCGTGCGCTCGCCCGCCTGCACGTTCTCGAACGTGACGTCGTACTGCTCGGCGCCTTCCGCATACGGGTGGCCGAGGTCCTTCAGCATCTGGATGCAACTGGGGCGGATGTCGATCTCGTGCGCCGTGCAGCCGACCACGCGCATCAGTTCGCGCGCCTGGCGCAGTGTGCGCTCGCTCGTCGCGAAGCCCGGCATCGTGTACGCGAGGATGTTCGTGCGCGGCAGGTTCAGCCGGTCCATCGCCTTGGCGCAGACGAGCAGCGCATGCGTGGAATCGAGGCCGCCCGAGATCCCGATCACGACCTTCTGGTGGCCGGACGACTGCAGCCGCTGCAACAGCGCCTGTACCTGGATGTTGTAGACCTCGGTGCAGCGCGCGTCGCGGCGGCGGCCGTCGGCCGGCACGTACGGGAAGCGCTCGATGAGCCGGGCCAGCGGCAGGTCGCGTTCGAGCGGCAGCGGCACGCTGAACTTCTGCACGCGGAACTTCGCCACCTCGTGCGCATGCCGGCGCACGGATTGTGCGAACGTCGTCGTGTGCATGCGGTCGACGGACAGGCGCTCCAGGTCGACGTCGCCGAAGATGATGTGCGAGTCGCCGCGGAAGCGCTCGGACTCGGCCAGCATGTCGCCCTTTTCATAGATCAGCGACTGGCCGTCCCACGCCATGTCGGTCGTCGACTCGCCGAGGCCGGCGGACGTGTACAGGTAAGCGGCGAGGCAGCGCGCCGACTGCTGGGACACGAGCTGGTGGCGGTAGCCGCTCTTGCCCACGACGACGTTCGATGCCGACAGGTTGACCAGCACCGTCGCCCCGGCCAGCGCGGCATACGAGGACGGCGGGATCGGCACCCACACGTCTTCGCAGATCTCGACGTGGAAGCGGAACAGCGGTTGATTCTCCAGCTCGAACAGTTGTTCCGGACCGAAAGGCACGTCCTGGCCGAGCAGGGAAATCCGGTCGACGGCCGCGTTGTCCGCCGGACTGAACTGCCGACTTTCATAAAATTCGCCATAATTGGGCAGGTAGCTTTTCGGGACCACGCCCAGGATGCGGCCTCCCGCGATGACGACGGCACAGTTGAACAGCACGTGGTCGACGCGCAGCGGCGCGCCGACGACGAGGGCCAGCGGCAACGTGGCGGACGCGGCGACCACTTCCGCCAGCGCGGCGAGCACGGCATCGAGCAGTGCGCGCTGGTGGAACAGGTCGTCGCACGTGTAGGCCGACAGGCCCAGCTCGGGGAAGGCGGCGAGCACGGCGCCCTCATCGGCCGCCTGGCGCGCGAGGCGGATCGTTTCCTGCGCGTTGAAGGCCGGGTCGGCGACACGGCAAGCCGGGCTGGCGACGGCGACGCGCGCGAAGTCGTGGGTGTACAGGTTGAAGAATCGCTTATCCATGGGCCATAGGTCTCAACAGCTAAGTCATCGCGGAAGTCATCTTGAATTATCGCACGCATATCGTTTCCTCTCTTTCCGAGATCGGACAGGCGGAATGGGACGCCCTCGTGGCCCTGCAGCAGCAGCCCAACCCCTTCCTGTCCTTTGCCTTCCTGCACGCCCTGCACGAGTCCGGCAGCGCCACGCCGGAGACGGGCTGGCAGCCGCAATACATCGCTTTGTACGACGTGGACGACCGGCTGGCCGCCGCCCTGCCCCTGTATGCGAAAGGCCATTCGTACGGCGAATACGTGTTCGACTGGGCGTGGGCCAACGCCTACCAGGAGCATGGGCTCGACTATTATCCGAAGCTGCTGTCCGCGATCCCGTTCACGCCCGTGAGCGGCCCGCGCCTGCTCGCACGCGACGCGCGCGCCCGTGCGGCCCTCGTCGACGTGCTGGTCAGGACGCAGAAGGCGACCGACGTGTCGTCCACGCACGTGCTGTTTCCTCCGGACGAGGAGGCTCGCCGGCTGGCGAATGCCGGCTTCCTGCTGCGCAGCGGCGTGCAATTCCACTGGATGAATGCCGGGTATGGGAGCTTCGACGACTTCCTCGCCACGCTGGAGCAAAAGAAGCGCAAGAACATCCGCGCCGAGCGGCGCAAGGTGCGCGAGGCGGGCGTCGTGCTGCGGCGCGTGCGCGGGCGCGAGATCGAAGACGCCGACTGGCGCTTCTTCACGCGCTGCTACCGCAACACGTATGCCGAACACTTCTCGAAGCCCTACCTGAACCTGGACTTCTTTCGCCGCATCGGCAAGACGATGCCGGACAACCTGCTGCTCGTGATCGCGGAACGGGACGGCCAGCCGATCGCCGCGTCGCTCGTCGTGCACGATGCGACCACATTGTACGGTCGCTACTGGGGCGCGCTGGAACATGTGCCCTGCCTGCACTTCGAGACCGCGTACTACCAGCCGCTGGAATTCTGCATCGAGCAGGGCATCCAGGTGTTCGAGGGCGGCGCCCAGGGCGAGCACAAGATGGCGCGCGGGTTCCTGCCCACGCGGACGTGGTCGGCGCACTGGCTCGCGCATCCGTCGTTCGCGGATGCCGTTGAGCGGTTCCTGGAGCGCGAGGCCGGGGGCATCGACGATTACATCGATGAGCTCAACGACCGCAACCCGTTCCGGACCGCGGCCAAATGATGCCGTAGGGTGGACACCCCGTGCCCACCAAATGCATGCGATATCGCGACATCATGGTAGACGGGGGCCGTCTACCCTACGCCATCGTCGGCACGTAGCGCGCAGACCGGATCGACCACCCATGCGCAACGGCGTTCACGCCGCCTTTTCGTGGTCCCCTTTGTGCCACCACAGCTTCGGGTTGTTGTCGGCCAGGTCGCGCAACAGCTCCCAGACGACCTTCACCCGGCGCAGCCGGTACAGGTCCGCGGGGGCGGCCAGCCAGAACGAACGTTCCGCGTAGAAGCCTGGCAGCACGCGCACGAGGCGGCCGTCGTCCGGCACCGCGTACGGCGGCGCCATCATGAGGCCCATGCCCAGCGACGCGGCCTCGATCTGCGCCGTCATGCCCGAGCAGCACAGCCGGCGGCGCGGCGTGAAACCGAGTTCGTTCAGGTACGACAGCTCGCGGCTGGCCAACCGGTCCTGCACGTAGTCGACGAAGTCGTGCGGCTCCAGGTCGGCCTGTGTGCGGATCGGCGGATGCTTCGCCAGGTAGACGGGCGACGCGTACAGGTAGAAGCGGAACGATGCGAGCCGCGTCACCATGTAGCGGCCGGTCGACGGCGGGTCGAGCATGACGCCCAGGTCGGCCTCGCGGTTGGCCAGGTTGGCGAAGCGCGGCAGCGCCAGCAGGTCGATCGACAGGTCCGGGTGATCCTCGAACAGCTTCACGAGCAGGGGCGCGACGACGCGTACCCCGAACACTTCCGGCACGCCCAGGCGCACGACGCCGTGCGCCGCCACCTCCGCCCCGCCCAGTTGCTCGGTGGCGGCCAGCGCCGCGCCCTCCATCGCCTCGGCGTGCGGCAGCAGCGCCTGGCCCATCTCCGTCAGCTCGTAGCCTTCGCGCGAGCGGTCGAACAAGGTGGTGCCGAGCTGCTGCTCGAGGCGGTCGATACGCCGCGCGACGGTCGTGTGCTCGACGTCGAGGCGGCGCGACGCCCCGGACAGGGTGCCGGCGCGCGCGAGCTCCAGGAAAAACCGCAGGTCCGTCCATTCCGGCAGGCTGTGCATGTCGTCTCCCCGGCTCTCCTACCCGTCGCGGATTTTCGAGAACCCGTTGTTTGATATCAAGGTGACATATTGTGCACCAGTGCACATTGCCGCTGCAACGTTTTCGAAATGACGTTTGCGTATGCACAGCAAACCTGTTTTCCGGACGTTGAAACGTGTCGTGCCCTCCGGAACCGCCTTCGGCGGTGTCACAAACCCTGTGCATTAACGCACACCCGGTGGGCGCGGCGTTGTCTTTTCAGCCAGTTTCATCCAAGGCACACTGCGGTGCATGCGAAGAACCTGAACGCATGACACCACAACAAAGTCAGGAGACCTCAATGCGTCTTAGCAAGAAGAAACAGCAGCTGATCCACCGTTCGGCTGCCGCCCTGCTCGCACTTTCCGGTGGTACCGCCGGCGTTACCCACGCCCAGGACACGGGAAGCGGTGCCGTCGCCGCGCCCGAAGGCAATATCGAGAAAGTCGTCGTCACCGCGCGCCGCCGCGAGGAAACGCTGCAGGATGTCCCGGTGTCCGTCACTGCGTTCAGCGCCGACCAGCTGTCGAAACAGGCCATGCCCGACGTGGTCGCCCTCACCAACACGTTGCCGAACACCACGCTGAAGGCATCGCGCGCCACCAACACCACCCTCACCGCGTTCATCCGCGGCGTCGGCCAGGCCGATCCACTGGCCGGGTTCGAGTCCGGTGTCGGCATCTACCTGGACGACGTCTACCTGGCGCGTCCGCAGGGCGCCGTGGCCGACATCTACGACGTCGAGCGCATCGAGGTGCTGCGCGGCCCGCAGGGCACGCTGTACGGGCGCAACACGATCGGCGGCGCCGTCAAGTACGTGACGCGCAGGCTGGCCCCGCGCACGGACGTGCGCCTGAAGGGCACGCTGGGCAATTACCAGGAGCGCGACGGCGTCATCACGGCCAGCACGCCCGTCACCGACCAGTTGCGCGTGGGCGGCACCCTGGCCCGCTTCAAGCACGGCGGCTACGGTACCAACCTGTTCGACGGCTCGCCGAACTACGACAAGGACATCAAGGCCGCGCGCCTGTCGGCCGAATGGACGCCGACGCCCGACCTGTTCGTGCGCCTCGCCGGCGACGTCACGGACGACGATTCGCATCCGAAGAACGGCCACCGCCTGATCGTCGGCCGCACGAGCGGCGCGCCGATCCTGTCCAACGTGTACGACACGAACGCGGAGATGCTGACGGCGCTCGGCCACAAGCAGGAGGTGCGCCAGCACGGCGTCGCCGCCACCGTCGAATGGAACGTGTCGCCCGAGCTGACCTTCAAGTCGATCACGGCGCACCGCCAGGACAAGTCATGGGCCCCGATCGACTTCGACGCCCTGCCCGTCGTCGACATGGAAGTGCCGGCCCTGTACACGAACCGCCAGTTCAGCCAGGAATTCAACCTGACCTACACCGGACCGAAGATCCAGGGCGTGGCCGGCATCTACTACATCGACGCCAACGCCTACAACAAGTTCGACACGATCCTGGCCGGCGCCGTCCCCACCAGCACCTTCACGAGCGGCAACATCGACACGAAGGCCTGGGCCCTGTACGCCGACGGCAGCTACAGCCTGACCGACGTGCTGCAACTGTCGCTGGGCGGCCGCTACACGGTCGACCAGCGCGACGCCGACATCTACCGCCAGATCTACCTCGGCAACAAGGGCACGCCGGAGATGGGCAACCCGGGCGCGATCCTGTTCCGTACCGACACCGACCTGCGCGGCCTGTCGCGCGAGGACAAGAAGTTCACCCCGCGCATCGCGCTGAACTGGAAGGCGACGCCGGAGCAGAACGTGTACGCGTCGTATTCGCAGGGCTTCAAGGGTGGCGGCTTCGACCCGCGCACGAACGTGGTCGGCACCAGGATCCCGCTGACGCAGGCCCGGGCCGGCTACAAGCCCGAGACGATCGCCACCTACGAGCTGGGCCTGAAATCCTCGTTCAACGGCGGCCGCATCACGACCAACACCGCACTGTTCTACAGCGACTACAAGGACGTGCAGATCCCGGGCTCGGTGGCGATCGACACGAACGGCGACGGCAAGGACGACAGCTTCGCGGGCATCACCACGAACGCCGGCAAGGCGAAGATCCGGGGCTTCGAGTTCGAGGCCGTGGCCCACCTGACGAAGGAATTCACGCTGTCGGGCATGTACAGCTACATCGACGCCAAGTACAAGGAGTACATCGTAGCGGGTGTGAACGTGGCGGACCAGCGCAACTTCCAGAACACGCCGCGCAATTCCGCGAACCTGCGCGCGACCTACGAGGTGCCGATGCCGCTGGCGGGCTACAACGGCCGCCTGTCGCTGATCGGCAGCGCCTCGTACCGCGGCCACACGTTCCAGTTCGAGACGCCGTCCATCATCGACCAGGACGCGTACAAGCTGTACGACGCCAGCATCGTCTGGACCCGCACCGACGGCAAGATCCGCGCCGGCCTGCACGGCAAGTWCCTGTCGGACGTGCATTACAAGACGGCGGGCTATCTG
>NZ_JBFUDR010000104.1:0-19095 GCF_056404615.1 Massilia sp. P2_C2
GCGGCGCCCGCCGCGCCGGCGCCCGCGGCCGCGCCGGCCAAGGACACCAGCAGTACCTGATCGCCGCGCCGGCCGCGCGGCCGGCGCATAATGAGCGCCATTCATCCCTGGACGAGACCTGGACGACAAACGATGCGTAAATATTTCATCACTGGCGCGCTGGTGCTGGTTCCCCTGGCGATCACGGTGTGGGTGTTGCACTTCGTGATCGCCACGCTGGACCAGTCGCTCGTGCTCGTGCCGCAGGGCTGGCGGCCGGGGACCTATATCCCGGGCCTGGGCGCCATCATCACGCTGGCCATCGTGTTCCTGACCGGCGTGCTGACCAACAACCTGGTCGGCAAGTGGTTCGTGCGGCTGTGGGAGCGGCTGCTGCAGCGCATCCCGGTCGTGAACTCGATCTACGGCAGCGTCAAGCAGGTGTCGGACACGCTGTTCTCCTCGTCGGGCAACGCGTTCCGCAAGGCCGTCCTGATCCCGTATCCGCACGAGCACTCGTACACGATCGCCTTCCTGACCGGCGTGCCGGGCGGCGACGTCCAGAACCACCTGGTGGGCGAGTACGTGAGCGTGTACGTGCCGACCACGCCCAATCCGACGTCCGGCTTCTTCCTGATGATGGAGCGCAGCCGGGTCGTCGAGCTGGACATGACGGTCGACACGGCCCTCAAGTACATCGTCTCGATGGGCGTCGTGGCGCCCCCGCCGCCGGCCGGGGCCGCCATCGGCGCGCGTCCCGTCGCCACGACGGAATAGAACAAACAAGGCAGCAAAGAATCCAGGCCCGCGCCGAACGCGGGCCACCGAATCAACCAACCAGGATCGAAAAACTATGTCCTCCATGCGTACTCACTACTGCGGCCTCGTGACCGAAGAGCTGCTGGGCCAAACCGTCAGCCTGTGCGGCTGGGTGCACCGCCGCCGCGACCACGGCGGGGTGATCTTCATCGACCTGCGCGACCGTGAAGGTCTGGTGCAGGTCGTCTGCCACCCCGACAATGCGGAGGTCTTCAAGGTCGCCGAGCACGTCCGTAACGAGTACTGCCTGCGCGTCACCGGCACCGTCGTGAACCGCCTGGAGGGCACCGCCAACGCCAACCTGAAGTCGGGCAAGATCGAGATCAACACCACGAACCTGGAAGTGCTGAACGCCTCCGTGCCGGTGCCGTTCCAGCTGGACGACGACAACCTGTCGGAAACGACGCGCCTGACGCACCGCGTGCTCGACCTGCGCCGCCAGCAGATGCAGCACAACCTGCGCCTGCGCTACAAGGTGTCGATGGAAGTGCGCAAATACCTGGACAACCTGGGCTTCATCGACATCGAGACCCCGATGCTGACCAAGTCCACGCCGGAAGGCGCGCGCGACTACCTGGTGCCGTCGCGCGTCAACCCGGGCAACTTCTTCGCGCTGCCGCAGTCGCCGCAGCTGTTCAAGCAGCTGCTGATGGTCGCCAACTTCGACCGCTACTACCAGATCACCAAGTGCTTCCGCGACGAAGACCTGCGCGCCGACCGCCAGCCGGAATTCACCCAGATCGACTGCGAGACGTCGTTCCTGACCGAGCAGGAAATCCGTGACCTGTTCGAAGACATGATGCGCGTCGTCTTCAAGAACGCCGCCGGCATCGACCTGCCGAACCCGTTCCCGGTGATGGACTTCGCCACCGCCATGGGCTTGTACGGTTCGGACAAGCCGGACATGCGCGTGAAGCTGCAGTTCACCGAACTGACGGAGCTGATGAAGACCGTGGAATTCAAGGTCTTCAACAACGCCGCGAACATGGTGGGCGGCCGCGTCGTCGGCATGCGCGTGCCGCAGGGCGGTTCGATGCCGCGTTCGGAAATCGACGCGTACACGCAATTCGTCGGCATCTACGGCGCCAAGGGCCTCGCCTACATCAAGGTCAACGAGAAGGCCAAGGGCCGAGATGGCCTGCAGTCGCCGATCGTCAAGAACATCTCGGACGACGTGCTGGCGAAAGTGCTGGAACTGACCGGTGCCGAAGACGGCGACCTGATCTTCTTCGGTGCGGACAAGGCCAAGGTCGTGAACGACTCGATCGGCGCGCTGCGCGTGAAGATCGGCCACTCGGAATTCGGCAAGAAGGCCGGCCTGTTCGACGAGGTCTGGGCGCCGCTGTGGGTCATCGACTTCCCGATGTTCGAGTACGACGACGAAGGCGACCGCTGGAATGCGACGCACCACCCGTTCACGGCACCGAAGGACGGCCACGAAGACATGCTCGAGACGAACCCGGGCGCCTGCGTCGCCAAGGCCTACGACATGGTCCTGAACGGCTGGGAACTGGGCGGCGGCTCGATCCGTATCCACCGCGAGGAAGTCCAGAGCAAGGTGTTCCGCGCGCTGAAGATCGATGCCGAAGAAGCGCAGCTGAAGTTCGGCTTCCTGCTCGACGCCCTGCAGTACGGCGCCCCGCCGCACGGCGGCCTGGCGTTCGGCCTGGATCGCCTGATCACGCTGATGACGGGCTCCGAGTCGATCCGCGACGTGATCGCGTTCCCGAAGACCCAGCGCGCGCAGGACCTGTTGACCAATGCGCCGTCGGAAGTCGACGAGAAGCAGCTGCGCGAGCTGCATATCCGTCTGCGTAACGAGCCGAAGGTCGCATAAAAATCGTAGGGTGGGCACCCCGTGCCCACGCGTGACGCATGCGATTCGTTGGCGTCACCGCGTGGGCGGAGGGCCGCCCACCCTACGACGTTTGGGGGTACGTTACAATAATCTCCATGCCCCACAAAATCCCCGAATCGGTCCTCGTCGTCATCCACACCACCGACCTCGAGGTGCTGCTGATCGAACGCGCCGACCGGCCCGGCTTCTGGCAATCCGTCACCGGTTCCCTCGACCGCCCCGACGAGCCGCTGCTGGAGACGGCGACCCGCGAATTGTTCGAGGAAACGGGCATCGGCGCCGACGGCGAGCGCATCGTCCTGCGCGACTGGTATCTGTCCAACGTCTACGAGATCTATCAGACCTGGCGCCACCGCTACGCGCCCGGCGTCACCCACAACACGGAACACGTGTTCTCCGTCTGCGTCCCGCGCGACATCACCATCACCCTCGCGCCGCGCGAGCACCTGCAATACGCCTGGCTGCCGCTGCTGGAGGCCGCCGACCGGTGCTTCTCCTCCTCGAACGCCGAGGCCATCCTGCAGATTCCCAGGCATTACCAAGGCACGCGATGAACCTGCCCTACGAATGGATGATCGGCCTGCGCTACACCCGTGCGGGCAAGCGCAGCAGCCGTAACAGCTTCATCTCCTTCATTTCCCTGATCTCCGTGTCCGGCATCGCGCTGGGCGTGGCGGCGCTGATCGTCGTCCTGTCCGTGATGAACGGCTTCGAGAAGGAAGTCACGGCGCGCATGCTGTCCGTGCTGGCGCACGTCGAGGTGTTCGATGCGCGCGGCAGCATGCCGGACTGGCGCGCGCAGGCGCAGGCTGCGTTCCGCAACCCCGAGGTGCGCGGCGCCGCGCCGTTCGTCGAGACGGAAGGCATGCTCGTGCGCGACGATACGATGAAGCCGGCCGTGATCCGCGGCATCCTGCCGGACATGGAGCCGCAGGTCTCCGACGTCGCGCGTCAAATGCGCGAAGGCCGCCTGGGGGTGCTCACGGCCGGCTCGTCGAACATTGTGCTGGGCAGCGCGCTGGCGCGCGCGCTCGGCGTGCGCGTGGGCGAGCGGATCACGCTGATGATGGCGGCTCCAGGCGCACCCGGCCAGGGCGGCGTCGCGGGCATGCTCCCGCGGCCGCATGCGTTCACGGTGGCCGGCATCTTCGAGGCAGGGCATTATCAGTTCGATTCGACCCTCGCCTTCGTCCACCTCGACGATGCCGAGGCGCTGGCGGGCCTGACGGCGCCATCCGGGCTGCGCCTGCGCCTGGCCGACATGAATGCCGCGCCGCGCGTGGCGGTGGAACTGAAACAGAGCATGACGGGAGAACTGTTCATGCGCGACTGGTCGCGGGTGAACGCGACCTGGTTCGCTGCCGTGCAATCGCAAAAGCGCATGATGTTCGTGATCCTGGCCATGATCGTCGCCGTCGCCGCGTTCAACCTCGTCTCGACCCTCGTCATGACGGTGCGCGACAAGCGGGCCGAGATCGCCATCCTGCGCACGCTGGGCGCGTCGCCGGGCGCCGTCATGCGCATCTTCATCGTGCAGGGCACGCTCGTGGGCCTGCTCGGGACGCTGATCGGCGTCGGGCTGGGCGTCCTCGTCGCGTGCAACATCGACGTGATCGTTCCCCTCATCGAGCGCGTCTCCGGCGCCCACTTCCTCGACAAGGACATTTATTTCATCAGCGAGATCCCGTCGGACGTGCACTGGAGCGACGTCGCGCGCGTAGGCGGCGTGGCCGTGCTGCTGGCCTTCATCGCCACGCTGTACCCGAGCTGGTCGGCGGCGCGCGCGCATCCGGCCGAGGCGCTGCGCTACGAGTAACCGTAAACAAAAGGCTGTGTTCGCGTTTGTTATGTGAACTTTAATTTGTTCGGTTAGCGGGTTGGTGCTCGGTTGGTGCTCGTTTACCGAATCAACGCGAACACAGCCAACAAAATCCGATTTGAATGGTTTAAATCTTTCATTTCAACCGTGCGCGTCACAATCTGTGCTATGTTCTCTTGCTTTACAGAAAATATTTACAGATCGACCGCATGCGCAGCGCAAGACACCTGACATTCGTCGCCCTTGCCGTCTTCACCATCATGGTTTTGGTGGCGGCCGTACCGTTCTGGCTGAACCGCTCCGTCAACGTCCTGCTGGCGCAGGCGCACGCCGAGCAACGCGCGCAGCAGCGCCTGGATGACATCCTGACCAGCGTGCGCGATGCCGAGACGGCGCAGCGCGGCTTCGTCATCACGGGCAACGACGTCTTCCTCGCGCCGTATGAGCAGGCGCGGAGCACGCTGCCATCGGCCCTGCATGAGGCCAAGGACAAGGCGCGCACGGATACCGAGCGGACCACGGTATGGCGCATCGCGCGGCTGGTGGATCTGAAGATGGCCGAACTCGACGAGACCATCGCGTTGCGCCGCCGCGCGGGTTTTGCGGCGACAGAGCGCGTGGTCAGCTCGATGCGCGGCAAGATGTACATGGACGACCTGCGCCAGATCATGGCGACGGACGACGCGCGCGCCAACGCCCGGCTCGATGCGCTGCGAACCGATTTGCTGGCGCGCTCGGAACGGTCGTTCTACGTGAGCGTCGCGGCCACCGCTTTCAACATCGTCGTGCTGGGCATGCTGCTGCTGGTCGTCACGCGCATGCTGCGCGCACGGCGCGACGTGGCGGCGCAGCTGGAAGCGCAGGCCGGCCAGCTGACCGAGGCCGTCGCCCAGACGACGCGCCACAACCGCGAGCTGAAACAGATCGCCGAGCTGCTGCGCGCCGTCGACGCCGTGGCGGCGGTGCCGGACGCCGGTCCCGTGATCGCGCGTACGCTGCCGAAGCTGCTGCCCGGCGTGTCCGGCACGCTGTTCCTGCTGCGCGACGACGACGACCACATGCTGGACCGGCACACGCAGTGGGGCACGCCGTCCGAGCAGCCGGCGGAGATGGACATCGAATCGTGCTGGGCGCTGCGCCACGGGTCGCGCTACCGGACTGCCGCTTATGGCGCGCCAGCCTGCGCTCACTACCGCAAGCCGGCGGACGAGGCGGCGGGCCGCCTGTGCATCCCGCTCGTCACGCACGACGACCTGGTCGGCATGCTGCACCTGGAGGGGCTGGCAGCCGGGCCGGAACAGGAGACGCAGGAGCGGCTCGCGGTGACGGTCGCCGAGCAGCTCGCGCTGGCGCTCGGGAATGCGCGCCTGCGTGAATCGCTGCGCCGGCAGTCGGTGCTCGATCCGCTGACGGGCCTGTTCAACCGGCGTCACTTCGACGCCGCCATGAAACGCGAGCTGGCGCGGGCGCGCCGCAAGAACGTGCCCGTGAGCCTCGTGCTGGTCGACATCGACCACTTCAAGCGCGTCAACGACGACTACGGCCACGCCATCGGCGACGCCGTGCTGCGTACCATCGCCCAGCAACTGCGCCTGGGTATCCGCGAGGGCGACATCGCCTGCCGCTACGGTGGCGAGGAGATGGTGCTACTGCTCCCGGAGTGCTCGGCCGCGGACGCGAGCAGGCGCGCGGAAGCGATCCGCGTCGCGCTGGCCGCCATCCCGCCGAACCCGGAAGGCGAGGGGCCGGAGCGTGTGACGGCATCGTTCGGCGTCGCGGCCTATCCGGTACACGCGCAGGATGCCGAGGCGTTGTTCTGGGCCGCCGACAAGGCGCTGTACCGCGCCAAGCAATATGGCCGCAACCGCGTGGTGGCGGAGGCGTAGGCGCGGCTGCTGGGCGATCGCCGGGCCGGAACTTCCGGATGGCGGTACGGTCGAAATCGGCGGTGGCGGACAGAACCCTGGCATATCGTTTTGACAGCCTACTCGGTGTGTGAAGGTCAACGCTTGTTACTAAAAGTAGTAAATTAACGTTGTAGACCAATTACTTTATGTGATTATTTGTGATTTTTGCCTGATCAATCCTGCATAATGTCGGCTCAGACGGCCGATCTGTACTCTAGCGTCGGAATTTTATTTAGGGAAATTGATTTCGCACGATACAATCGTTCGTTTGACAGTGAGAAACGATTTGTTTAATGTCAATTAGTCGTTTTCAGCGACTTTTCGTTTAGCAATGTCCAACAAAGGGAGAAACCATGAGCGAACGCAGACACGAGCAGAAGGTCAAGGATGTTGGCGTCGATGACGATTTCCTGTGCATCGAACTATTAAGCGGTCTACGCCTGATGGGCCCGTTGCGCACGAACCCGGTCTACCGTGATCCCGTCATTCCACCCGAAGCACGTCCTCTGCCGAAAGGCGAATTCAGGCGGTCCGCCGTCGCCCCCTAAGACGTTCCACCCAGGCTCGTCCTGGCTATGAGCCGGGACGAGCGCCCCGCGCACGATTGCGCTCCCCGCCCGGGAAGGGCATGGACTGATGGGGTTACAATGTCCCCATGAAAATCCGTGTTGCGACCTACAACATCCACAAGGGCGTTTCTTCGTTTCGTAGTACGCCGCGCGTGCTGGCGCTGAAAAAAGCCATCGGTGCCTTCGATGCGGACGTCGTGTTCCTGCAGGAAGTGCAGGGGCGGCACGACCGCTACCAGGCGCGCTATGGCGAAAAAGTGCGCAGCCCGCATCATCACTGGCCGGAAAAGGCGCAGCACGAATTCTTTGCGGGTGAAAACCTGCATGCCGCCTATGGCATGAACGCCGTGTACGACCACGGCCACCATGGCAACGCGCTGCTGTCCGGCTTTCCGATCGCGAATATGCTCAACCACGATGTGTCCGACCATGCCTACGAGCAGCGCGGCATCCTGCACTGCATACTGGAGACGCCGTCCGGCAACGTGCATTGCTACGTGGTGCACCTGGGCCTGTTCGAGGTCAGCCGCCGGCGCCAGACAGAGGCGCTGGTCCAGTGCGTGGAGGACTCGGCACGTCGGGACGAACCTGTCATCATCGCCGGCGACTTCAACGACTGGCGCAACACGCTCAGCGATTGCCTGCGCCTGAAACTGGGCGTCGTTGAGGTATTCGATGAACTGGAGCGGCCGGCTCGACTGGGCGCGCGGATCGGTGATATGGTAAGAACTGTCGCCGGGCGCGAAAAACGCCTGGTGCCGGCGCGGACGTTTCCTGCCGCGCTGCCCTGGTTCCGGCTCGACCGGATCTATGTGCGCGGCTTCAGGGTCGAGCATGCCGAAGTGCTGCACGGCCCGCAGTGGGCGCGCCTGTCGGACCACGCACCGATCGTGGCCAACCTGCAGCTGGCATAGCGATGCGCACCGTTACTTATGTAGCCAACAACGACGTTACCCTCCTCGAAAGCGGCAGTACTTATTTTCCGACGCTGCTGGCCGCCATCGATGCGGCACAGCACGAGATCCTGTACGAGACCTATATCTATGCCGAGGATGACACGGCGCGTGCCGTCACGGATGCGCTGACGCGTGCCGCCCGGCGCGGCGTCAAGGTGCGCGTGCTGGCCGACTGGTTCGGCACCGGCCATCGCATCGCCTGCCGGCTGAAGGAAGAACTCTGCGCGGCCGGCGTGCACTATCGCATGTTCAATCCGTGGTTCAAGCGCGGTGCCGCGCGCAGTCACCGCAAGATCGCCGTGATGGACCGCCAGGTCGCCTTCGTCGGCGGCATCAACACGAACGACGACAACCTGCACGACTACGAACCGCACGCGTCGTTGCCGGCGCCCCGCTGGGATTTCGCCGTGCGCGTGCGCGGGCCGCTCGTGACCGAGATCCATCGCGAAGCCCAGGCCCAGTGGGCGCGCGCGGGCCATCTGCCGCTCGTCCGGCGCATCAATCTGTTCCGCGAAATGCGCAAGCAACCGGCTGCGTTGGGTGACCATCCGATGCGCGCCGCCTTCGTCGTGCGCGACAACCTGCGTAACCGCCGTACGATCCAGCGCGCCTACCTGCAGGCGATCGGCCGCGCGCGCAGGCGCGTGCTGATGGCCACGCCGTATTTCGCGCCGCACCGCAAGTTTCGCGATGCGCTGTGCCAGGCGGCGCGGCGCGGCGTCGACGTGTGCCTGCTCATCGGTGTGGGCGAATTCCGCATGCAGGATGCCGTCGCGTCGTCGTTCTACCCGCAGCTGCTGGCGGCTGGGGTGCGCATCGTCGAGTACCGCAAGACCCAGTTGCATGCGAAAGTCGCCGTCGTGGACGACAGCTGGGCGACGGTCGGTTCCAGCAATTGCGACGGGCTGTCGCTGTTCGTCAACCAGGAAGCGAATGTCGTCGTGCGTGATGCGCGGTTTGCCGCGAGTCTTGCGCGCCAGATCGAGCGGGGTGTCGCTGATGGCGTGCAGATATGCATGGATGACCTGCGGCAACTGAGTTGGGTGCGGCGCTGCGGCCACGCAATGGCTTATCTTCTCTATAGAATGACGATGCGCGTGGTCGCGATCGGCTACGCATGAGTGGAAGGATATGATGGAAGAGACCAACGTACGAATCGACAAATGGCTGTGGGCCGCACGCTTTTTCAAGACGCGCTCGCTGGCGGCGGATGCGGTCGACCGCGGTCGCGTGCGGATCGGCGGCGAGCCCGTCAAACCTGCCCGTTCCGTGAAAGTCGATGATAAGATTTTCATCGACAACGGTTCGAACCGCTGGGAGGTGGTGGTGCTGGGCCTGTCCGACAAGCGCGGCCCGGCGCCGGTCGCGCAGGCGTTGTACCGCGAGACGGAGGAGAGCCTCGTGCGCCGCGAAAACGACCAGGAAGCGCGCCGCCTGTTCCCCGAGCCGGGCAGCACGATCAAGGGCCGCCCGACCAAGCGCGACCGCCGCGCCCTGACCCGCGCCGGCAGCTGACAAGCCGCCGCACCGACACGGACCGTGCCCGGCAGGCGGCGGTCCGTTGTTGTGACAAGGCACTAGAACGGTGCCTCTAAGTTCCCGTTTGACATTTCAAGGCTGGTAGATAATAGTACGAGCGTTCGGATTTTTTCGGTAAGATCAAATCCTCACTTACGCGAGGCATATTATTAACACGACAGCTAAATCGATGAGCATGCGCAAAGGCGAGATGACGCGGGCCGCCATCCTCGATGTTGCGCTCGAGCTCGCCAGCCGCGACGGCCTCGAAGGCCTGACCATCGGCCTGCTGGCCGACCGCATGAACATGAGTAAATCGGGCGTGTTCGCGCACTTCGGTTCGCGCGAAGACCTGCAGATCGACGTGCTCAAGCTGTACCACCGCCGCTTCGAGCAGGAAGTGTTCTTCCCCAGCCTGAAGGAAGCACGCGGCCTGCCGCGCCTGGAGGCGATGTTCAACCTGTGGCTCAAGCGCGTCTCGGTCGAGATCGCGTCCGGCTGCATCTATATCAGCGGCGCCGTCGAGTACGACGACCGTCCGGGCCCCATCCGCGAAGAACTCGTCGCCATGGTGCGCACCTGGCAGGGTGCCCTGCTGCGCTGCGCGCAACAGGCGATCGAATGCGGCGACCTGAAGCCGGGCACCGATCCCGAGCAGCTCGTGTACGAGATGTACGGCCTCGTGCTGGCGGTGCACCACGATGCGCGCTTCCTGCGTATCCCGGGCACCGTCGACCGCGCACACCGCGGCTTTGCGCGCCTCGTCGCAGATTATCGCAACCCCAACAAGCAAGGCAGCCAGGCGGATTCCGTCGGTGCCCAGTAATTCATACACACCATATTCACCTGTCAGGAGAACAATCATGGGTCAGTACGTCGCGCCGCTTCGGGATATGCAGTTCGTTCTGCACGAGTTCCTCAACGTCACCGAAGAATTCAAGAACCTGCCGGCGTACCAGGAGATCGAGGCCGACATCATCAACCAGGTGCTGGAAGAAGGCGCGAAATTCACGCAGGAAGTGCTGTTCCCGCTGAACCACAGTGGCGACCGCGAAGGCTGCCACTACGATGCGGCCACCAAGACCGTCACCACGCCCAAGGGTTTCAAGGAAGCCTATAAACAGTATGTGGAAGGCGGCTGGGCGGCGCTGGCCTGCGATCCGGAATACGGCGGCCAGGGCCTGCCGGTCTCCCTGAACAACTCGTTCTACGAGATGCTGAATTCGTCGAACCAGGCATGGACCATGTACCCGGGCCTGTCGCACGGCGCGTACGAGTGCCTGAAGGAACACGGCACCGACGACCAGAAGAAGTTCTACCTGCCGAAACTCGTCTCGGGCGAGTGGACCGGCACGATGTGCCTGACCGAAGCGCATTGCGGCACCGACCTGGGCCTGCTGCGCACGAAGGCCGAACCGCAGGCCGACGGCACTTATAAAATCACCGGTTCGAAGATCTTCATCTCGGCCGGCGAGCACGACATGTCGGAAAACATCGTCCACCTGGTGCTGGCCCGCCTGCCGGATGCGCCGGAAGGCTCGAAAGGCATCTCGCTGTTCCTCGTGCCGAAGTTCCTGCCGAACGCCGACGGTTCCGTCGGTGAGCGCAACGGCATCACCTGCGGCGCCATCGAAGAAAAGATGGGCATCCACGGCAACTCGACCTGCCAGATGAACCTGGACGGCGCCATCGGCACCCTGATCGGCCAGCCGCACAAGGGCCTGAACGCGATGTTCGTGTTCATGAACGCGGCCCGTCTGGGCGTCGGCATGCAGTCGCTGGGCCTGACGGAAGTGGCCTACCAGAACGCGCTGGTGTATGCGAAAGACCGCATCCAGATGCGCAGCCTGTCGGGCCCGAAGGCACCGGACAAGCCGGCCGACCCGATCATCGTCCACCCGGACGTGCGCCGCATGCTGCTGACCGCCAAGGCTTACGCCGAAGGCGCGCGCGCCCTGACGTCGTACGTGGCGCTGCAGATCGACCGCGAACTGAACCACCCGGACGAAGAAGTCCGCAAGGAAGCCGCCGGCGAAGTCGCGCTGCTGACCCCGATCGTGAAGGCCTTCATCACCGACAACGGCTGGATCGCCACGTCGGAAGCGATGCAGGTGTACGGCGGCCACGGCTACATCAGCGAGTGGGGCATGGAGCAATATGTGCGCGACGCCCGCATCAACATGATCTACGAGGGCACGAACACCGTGCAGTCGCTGGACCTGCTGGGCCGTAAGATCCTGATGGACAACGGTGCCAAGCTGCGCGCATTCGGCGAAAAGATCAAGGCGTTCGTCGAAGAGAACGGCCTGGACGAGCAGATGTCCGAATTCGTGAGCCCGCTGGGCGAACTGGGCGAGAAGGTCGGCAAGCTGACGATGGAAATCGGCATGAAGGCCTTCCAGAACCAGGACGAAGTGGGCGCCGCCGCCGTGCCTTACCTGCGCGTCGTAGGCCATATGGTGTTCTCGTACTTCTTCGCGCAGATGGCGAAGATCGCCCTGGCCAAGAAGGATTCGGGCGACAAGTTCTACGAATCGAAACTGGCGACGGCACGCTTCTACTTCGCCCGCCTGTATCCGGAAACCGCGATGCTGATCCGCCAGGCACGTTCGGGTGCTTCGAACCTGATGGCGCTGGACGCCGACCTGTTTTAAATCGCACTGTCACCAAACTGAGCCATTAAGGATTACGAGAGATGACCAATTTCATCGTCAAGAAAGTCGCCGTGCTGGGCGCCGGCGTGATGGGCGCGCAGATCGCTGCGCACTGCCTCAACGCCAAGGTTCCGGTCGTGCTGTTCGACCTGCCTGCGAAGCCGGAGCAAAGCTCCGGCGGTAACAAGAACGGTATCGTTTTGAAAGCGATCGAGAACCTCAAAAAACTGTCGCCGGCCCCGCTGGGCAACAAGGACGACGCGGCGCTGATCGAAGTCGCCAACTACGAGGACAACCTCGACGTGCTGGCCGGCTGCGACCTGATCATCGAAGCCATCGCCGAGCGCATGGACTGGAAGCACGACCTGTACAAGAAGGTCGCCCCGCACATCGGTCCGAACGCCATCTTCGCGTCGAACACGTCGGGCCTGGCGATCGAGAAGCTGGCCGAAGGCTTCGACGCCGACCTGAAGGCGCGCTTCTGCGGTGTGCACTTCTTCAACCCGCCGCGCTACATGCACCTGGTCGAGCTGATCCCGACCGCGGCCACCCGTCCGGAAATCCTCGACCAGTTGGAAACGTTCCTGACGTCCGCGCTGGGCAAGGGCGTGGTGCGTGCGAAGGACACGCCGAACTTCATCGCCAACCGCGTCGGCATCTTCGGCATGCTGGCCACGATCCACGAAGCCGAGAAGTTCGGCCTGTCCGTGGACGTCGTCGACGACCTGACCGGCGCCAAGCTGGGTCGCGCCAAGTCGGGCACGTTCCGCACGGCGGACGTCGTCGGCCTGGACACGATGGGCCACGTCATCAAGACGATGCAGGACAACCTGAAGGATGACCCGTTCTTCGACGTGTACAAGACGCCGGACGTGCTGGCGAAGCTGATCGAAAAGGGCGCACTGGGCCAGAAGACGGGCGCCGGCTTCTACAAGAAAGTCGGCAAGGACATCCTGCGCCTGGACACCGCAACCGGCGAATACGTGCCGGGCGGCGCCAAGGCCGCCGACATCGTCGCCCGCATCCTGAAAGAGAAGGATCCGGTCAAGAAATTCAAGGCCATGCGCGAATCCACGAATCCGCAGGCGCAGTTCCTGTGGGCGATCTTCCGCGACGCCTTCCACTACATCGCGTTCCACCTCGACAGCATCGCCGACAATGCGCGCGACGTCGACTTCGCGATGCGCTGGGGTTTCGGCTGGAGCGTCGGTCCGTTCGAGACGTGGCAGGCCGCCGGCTGGAACACCATCGCCCAGTGGGTCAAGGAAGACGTCGAGGCCGGCAAGGCCCTGACCGATGCGCCGCTGCCGGCCTGGGTGTTCAGCGCACCGGTCGCGGAGAAGGGCGTGCACACGCCTGAAGGTTCGTACTCCGTCACGAAGAGCGCCTATGTGCCGCGTTCCGACCTGCCTGTGTACCAGCGCCAGCAGTTCCGCGCACCGGTCGTGGGCGCGGGCGGCGACGATCCGAAGACCGCCGGCACCACCGTGTTCGAAGACGATTCCGTGCGCCTGTGGCACTCGGGCGACGAGGTGCTCGTCATCTCGCTGAAGACGAAGATGCACGTGATCGGCGATGGCGTCATCAAGGGCATCCAGCGTGCGCTGGCGGAAGCCGGAAAGGGCTACAAGGGCGTCGTGATCTGGAATACCGATGCGGCGGAAGGCGGCCCGTTCTCGGCCGGCGCCGACCTGCAATCGGCCCTGCCGGCCTTCATGGCGGGGGGCGCGAAAGCGATGGATCCGATCGTCAAGGAACTGCAGGACACGTTCATGGCGATGAAATACTCGAACATCCCGGTCGTGGCCGCGGTGGCGGGCCTGGCGCTGGGCGGCGGCTGCGAGATGGCGCTGCACGCGTCGAAGCGCGTCGCCTCGATCGAGTCGTACATCGGCCTCGTGGAAGTGGGCGTCGGCCTGGTGCCGGCCGGCGGCGGCCTGAAGGAAGCGGCGCTGCGCGCGGCCAATGACGCCAAGGGCAACGACATCCTGCAATTCCTGAAGACGGGCTTCACCAACGCGGCCACTGCCCAGGTGTCGAAGTCGGCCCTCGAAGCGAAGGCCATGGGCTACCTGAAGGAAGACGACATCATCGTCTTCAACCCGTACGAACTGCTGCACGTGGCCAAGGTCACCGCGCGCTCGATGTTCGACGCCGGCTACCGCGCACCGCTGCGCCGCCCGGTGACCGTCACCGGCCGCTACGGCTGGGGCACGATCCGCGGCCAGCTGGTCAACATGCGCGACGGCGGCTTCATCTCGGCCTATGACTACCACCTGGGCGACACGATCGCGGAGATCGTCTCGGGCGGCGACGTCGACCAGGGCAGCGTCGTGTCCGAGCAGTGGCTGCTCGACATGGAGCGTCGTGCATTCGTCTCGCTGCTGAACAATCCGAAGACCCAGGAACGCATCATGGGCATGATGCAAAACGGGAAACCTGTCCGCAACTGAGCGGTACGTAACTAAACGATACGCGGACAACAAGGACTACTGACATGAGCAAACAACTTCAAGACGCATACATCGTCGCAGCGACCCGTACCCCGATCGGCAAGGCGCCGCGCGGTTTCTTCAACAAGACCCGTCCGGACGATCTGCTGGTGCACGCGATCCGCGGCGCGATGGCGGCCGTGCCGAACCTGGACCCGGCGCTGATCGTCGACGCGATCGTCGGCTGTTCGTTCCCGGAAGCGGAGCAGGGCTTCAACGTGGCCCGTAATGCCGTCGTGCTGGCCGGCCTGCCGAACACCGTCGGCGGCGTGACCGTCAACCGCTACTGCGCCTCGGGCATCACGGCGCTGGCCATGGCCGCGGACCGCATCCGCGTCGGCGAGGCCGACGTGATGATCGCCGGCGGCGTCGAATCGATGTCGATGGTGCCGATGATGGGCCACCATCCGTCGATCAACATGGAGACGTTCAAGGATGAAAACGTCGGCCTGGCGTACGGCATGGGCCTGACGGCCGAGAAGGTCGCCACCCAGTGGAAGGTGAGCCGCGAAGACCAGGACGCCTTCGGCCTGGAATCGCATCGTAAAGCCATCGCCGCCCAGCAGGCCGGCCTGTTCAAGGACGAGATCACCCCGGTCGAAGTCGTCACCCGCACGCCCGACCTGGCGACGGGAGAGATCAAGGTCAAGCGCCGCACCGTCGACCTGGACGAAGGCCCGCGCGCCGACGCCAGCATGGAATCGATGGCGAAGCTGAAGCCCGTCTTCGCCGCCAAGGGTTCCGTGACGGCCGCGACGTCGTCGCAGATGTCGGACGGCGCCGGTGCGCTGATCGTCGTCAGCGAGAGGATCCTGAAGGAACACAACCTGACTCCGCTGGCCAGGTTCTCCTCGTTCGCCGTGCGCGGCGTACCGCCGGAGATCATGGGCATCGGTCCGAAGGTCGCGATTCCCGCCGCGCTGGCCGCCGCCGGCATCACGCAGGACCAGCTGGACTGGATCGAACTGAACGAAGCTTTCGCAGCACAGGCACTGGCCGTGATCCGCGACCTGAACCTGGACACGAGCAAGGTCAACCCGATGGGTGGCGCGATCGCCCTCGGCCACCCGCTGGGCGCGACCGGCGCGATCCGTGCCGCCACGGTCGTGCACGCGCTGCGCCGTAACAACCTGAAGTACGGCATGGTCACCATGTGCGTCGGCGCCGGCATGGGCGCGGCGGGCATCATCGAACGCGTGTAATCCACACGTCGTAAATGGGAGGGGCGCTGTGGCACAACCGCAGCGCCCTTTTTTAATCGAAGACCGATGCGTTGCCGGTAGGGTGGGCACCGTCATTCAGGCCCCCGGCCTGAATGACCCCACGCGTTCAACCAGCGTTGGAATGGACGCGCTATCGGGCTACAACGTCACGGCACAACGAATATACGGAGACCTGAATTGGACATCCTGACCACCACCGCCAACGGCATCCTGACCCTCGAATTCAACCGCCCGGAACGCAAGAACGCGATCACGGGCGCCATGTACACGACCTTGGCAGACGCCTTGCGCGCCGCCGACGCCGACCCGCAGATCCGCGCCATCCTCATCACGGGCAAGCCCGAGATCTTCACGGCCGGCAACGACCTGGAAGACTTCCGGCACAACGTCGGACCGGGGTCGATGCTTGAGTCCCGTCCCGTATTCCAGTTCATGCAGGCACTGGAAGGCTGCTCCAAGCCGGTGGTCGCCGCCGTCGCCGGCGCCGCCGTCGGCATCGGCACCACGATGCTGATGCACTGCGACCTCGTGTACGCGGCCGACAACGCGAAATTCTCGATGCCGTTCGCCCAKCTGGGCCTGTGCCCGGAATTCGCCTCGTCGCTGCTCGTCACACAGGCCGCCGGCTATACGCGCGCGGCGGAAAAGTTGATGCTGGGCGAGGCCTTCGGCGCGCAGGAGGCGTTTGAAATGGGCATCGTGGCGCGCGTGCTGCCGGCTGCGGAACTGCTCACGTTCGCGCAGGGGCAGGCTGCCAAGCTCGTTAAACTGCCGGCCGCGTCGCTCCGCACGACCAAGGCGCTCATGAAGCG
This sequence comes from Massilia sp. P2_C2, assembly GCF_056404615.1. Taxonomy (NCBI): domain Bacteria; kingdom Pseudomonadati; phylum Pseudomonadota; class Betaproteobacteria; order Burkholderiales; family Oxalobacteraceae; genus Massilia; species Massilia sp. P2_C2. The sequence goes on from NZ_JBFUDR010000104.1 coordinate 16,607, forward strand.
GTCGCGTGCTGCACTGGTGAAGGACACCATCGCTGCGGAGAACGAGCGGTTCGGCGCGATGCTGGTCGGCGCCGAGGCGAAGGAAGCCTTTACTGCGTTCTTTGAAAAGCGCAAGCCGGACTTCAGCAAGTTCGACTGAGCCGGCGCTAAGCCAGACAGCCAGCACGCCCTGTTCGGTAGCCGGAACTTTACGGTGACCGAACAGGGAAGGTTTTCATCTCTACAATTTTGTAATCGCTTTTTTTATGAGACACTCAAAAATAATTAAATTTGAGTGCGAATAATCGAAAATGAGCGGCTACATTGGGTTCAAATGGCTCGCCGAGCAGCTGGACATTGCCCCAGTACAGCCATTTGTCGTGGAGAGCAAGGTTGGTTCGAATCGTCGCACAGTTATTGCAGACAACGTTCGCGAAGAAACTTATCCTCTATCGCAACGACCAGAGCCGACGCTTCCGGCCCATCTGACATTCGCGCTGAAGCACGAGGTCGTCCATCTCGAATTCCTCTACCGCATATTCCAGGTCATTCAGCCGCGTGAACTGGAAGCATGGGTGCTTGATGAGCGCACGGGCGCCTACGCCCGCCGTGCGGGTTTTTTTTATGAATGGCTGACCGGACGCCGGCTCGACGTTCCTGATCTGACGATCGGAAACTACGTCGACGCCTTGGACCCGCACAAGTATTTGGCCCCAACAAGATCGACGAATGTCCAGCGCTGGCGGGTTCGGGATAATCTGCCTGGCTCGCCCGCATTCTGTCCTGTCGTTGAACGCACACAAGCGATTGCGCAAATCGAGCGCTACGACTGCGCAAACGCATTGCAGGAACTGGAACGTGTGTTTGGCGCCGATCTGCTGATGCGAAGCGCCGTCTGGTTATCGATCAAGGAAAGCCGTGCGAGCTTCCAGATCGAGCATGAGGAAAAGCATGTCGACCGGGTCCGCCGATTTGCCGCAGCCATGGAAAGCCGGTGCGGCCGGGATACCGATCCGCTCTCACTGCAAGTCCTGTGTGAACTGCAGGCGGAGATCCTGGGCGTCGCCACACGCTATGGCTTGCGCAGGTCGCCTGTCATCGTCGGCCATACGGCGGGGTTTTCGGACGTCGTCGACTACATCGCACCGCACTGGGACCGTACTCAAGAACTGTTGCAAGGCCTGCAGTCCTTTCTTGCGAAGACGTATGGCGCTTCGTCAATATTGCGCGCGGCAGTGGCTTCGTTCGGATTCGTGTATATCCATCCCATGGCTGACGGCAATGGGCGGATTTCCCGTTTCCTGATCAACGATATACTGCGGCGCGATGGTGCGGTACCGGCGCCGTTCATTCTTCCTGTCTCTGCAACGATCACCGACAGCATACGGGAGCGCGCAGGTTATGATCGCTCCCTGGAAGTCCTGTCGAAGCCCCTGATGCTCAAGTACCAGGATCGTTACCAATTCGGCGCCGCGGAAACGTATCCGGATGGGGGGGAAAGCAATTTTCATTTCGATGCCTATGACGAGGCTTTGCCGGCATGGCGGTATCCCGACCTGACCCGGCAAAGCGAGTTTGTCGGGCATGTCGTACGGCGCACGATCGAAGTGGAGATGAGCAAGGAGGCCAGCTATCTGCGCGGCATCGAGCGGGCACGGGAGGGCGTGAAGAACTACCTGGAAGGGCCCAATGCCGATATCGACCAGATCATCCGCTCGGTTCGGGACAATGGCTGGAAACTGTCCAACAAGCTGCTCAAGACCTTCCCCCAACTGCATGATGAGAAACTCGGGGCGGCAGTTGTGAACGCAGTACGGGATGCCCTGGAGCCGCCGGTGGAGGAACAGGAATAATGCATCAGGCAACGACGAGAAGAACATGACGACACATACCAACACGACACCTGCCTTTCCCCTGCGCGGCCTGCGCGTGATCGAAATGGGCCAGCTGATCGCCGGCCCCTTCGCCGGCAAGACGCTCGGCGATTTCGGCGCCGACGTGATCAAGATCGAGGCACCCGACGGCGGCGATCCGCTGCGTAACTGGCGCATGATGAAGGAGGGAACCTCCGTCTGGTGGCAGGTCCAGTCGCGCAACAAGCGCTCGCTGGCGCTCGACTTGCGCAGCAGCGAAGGCCAGGAGATCGCGCGCAAGCTCGTCGCCGAGGCTGACGTGCTGATCGAGAACTTCCGTCCCGGCACGCTGGAAGGCTGGGGCATGGGCTGGGACGTGCTGTCGCAACTGAACCCGGGGCTCATCATGTTGCGCATCTCGGGTTATGGCCAGACGGGGCCGTACCGCGACCTGCCGGGCTTCGGCATGATCGGCGAGGCGATGGGCGGCCTGCGCCACCTCACCGGTGAGCCGGGGCGGGTGCCGGTGCGCTGCGGCGTGTCGATTGGCGACACCCTGGCCGCGCTGCATGGCGTGATCGGCATTCTCACCGCGCTGTACCACCGCAAGGTCAATGGCGGCCAGGGCCAGGTGATCGACGTCGCCCTGCACGAGGC
>NZ_JBFUDR010000105.1:0-18981 GCF_056404615.1 Massilia sp. P2_C2
GAACAGCCCGCGCGCCGCCGCGGCGATGCCCTGCAGCTCGCCGCGATAACTGGCCAGGTTCAAGTAGGCTTCGAGGATCTGGCGCTTGCTCCAGCCGGCCTCCAGCTCGCGCGCCGCCAGCGCCTGGTCCCATTTACTGGCCCACGTGCGGCCCGACGCGCGCGGCGCCAGTTTCGGGTCGAGCAGGCCGGCGAGCTGCATCGTGATCGTGGAAGCGCCGCGCGTGCGCTTCTTCCCATCGCCGAACAGGTTGTCCCACGCGGCGGCGCCGATGGCCTGCAAATCGACGCCGCCGTGTTCCATGAAGCGCTGGTCCTCGGCCTGCAGCACGGCGCGGCCGAGCGCGGGCGAGATGTCGTCCAGCGCCACCCAGGCCAGGCGCCGGACCGTCATGTCGACGCGCACCGTATCGACGATCTCGCCGCGGCGGTCCAGCAACGTCGTGTCGGACGGGCGCCACGCGGCCTTCACTTGCGCCGGCGTCGGAACAAAGGCCCATGCCGGCACGACCGCCAGCAGCAGGACCCACGTCACGTACGCTCTCACCTTCATTGCACCGTCACGCCGCCATTCGGCACCTCGCCGAACATCTCCGGCGCGTACATCGCCTCGACGCGCGTGGGCGGCAGCGCGAAGCGGCCCTCGTTGTTCAGGCGCACCGTGTACTCGACGGTGAAGCGGCCCTTCGGCACGAACTCGTAGTAGGCGCGATAGCCCGTGTGCATGCGCTCCTCGAACGCCGGCCACGTCCAGCCGGTGCGGCGCTCGCCGGCCGTGGCGATCTGCGAATCGCGTCCGAGCCCGGAGCCGAGCACGCTGGCGCCGGCCGGGATCGGGTCGTCGACGACGACCCACGTCATGTCGGACTGCGCGTCGATGTCGAGGTGGACGCGGTAGACGTCGCCGCGCGACCACGCACCCTTCACCTTTTGCTCGACCGGCGTGACGATGCGCGCGATGCGGTAGCCGGACGACAGCGGCGCCGCCAGCGGCACGGCGGCCAGGCTCTGCACGGTCRCCCACGGCTTGCCGCCGCCGAGCTGGCGCAGCGTGAGCGTGCCGCGTCCCTGCGGCCAGGCCTGCAGCACGGTCGCCGGCTTGTCGGCCGGGATCGTGCCGGTCCAGCTGACCGGCTTGCCGTCGGCACCCGTCACCACCAGGTTCGCCTGGCCCGTCACCGGCTCGCGCTCATAGGTCTCGGAAAAACGCTTCAGCGCGACGACGCCCCAGGCATTGGCCGTCGTCGTGTCCCAGTGCCCACGGTGCTGGCGGCCGAGGGTGCCGCGCGCGAGGCGGCCCGCATCGACCTTCCAGGCCGGATCGTCCAGGGTCGCCAGCAGCAGCCGGTTGGCATTGACGTCGGGCGACGTCATGAGCCACCACCAGCCGTCCGCGCGCTCCGTCGAAAAGCCCAGCGTCGTGCCCTGCAGGTTCAGGCGCGCGCGCAGGATCTGGCCGGCCTGCGCCAGGTGCTCGTCGCGCCTGGGCAGGGCCGGCGTGCGCTTGAGGACGAGATACCAGTCGATGACGGCGGACGTGGGCCACAGGTTCGGCTGGACGTCGATCGATTCGAGCATGGCCGGCTGCACGTTCCCGCCGCGCGACAGGGCTTCCAGCGCGGCGAGCTTGCGTACCGCCAGTTCGCCCGTCGCCCGCATATTCCCGCGCACGACCTTCCCTTCCACGAACGCGGCGAGTCCGGCTTCCATGCGGCCGCGCAGCTCGTCCGGGATGGCGTAGCCGGCCTCGTTCGTCACGGACAGCACGTAGGCCGTGAGCACGTCGCTACCCTCCTGCATCGGTGCGAAATACTTGACGAGGCCGTCGCCGTCGAGGTGGGAAGGAAGCGTCGCGACGATGTTCTCCCACATCGTAGGGTCCTGCAGCGCCACCGCGCGCGACGTGCGCTGCTCGAAGCAGGAATACGGATACGCGCTCATGTAGTCGCGCACGCCGGGCAGTTCGCTGCCCAGGCGCGCCTGCAACGTGGTGCGGATGCCGCCGCGGCCCGGCAGCGCATCCGTCGGACGCTCGACGGGGATCGTCTGCGTGCCGTCGATCTGCACGAGCGTCGCCTGCAGGGTGCGTACGGGCACGGCGGCACTCGCCTGCTGCGTGATGCGCATGCGGTCGGAGGCACCCTTGTTCTCGCCTGCCTCGGCGCCGACCACGTCCCATTGCAGGGTTTTCGCGCCGGCCGGCACGGTATAGTCCCAGCCGATCTCGCGCGCCTCCCCCGGGGCCAGCGCGACGTCCTGGCGCGGCAGTGCCTGCGCCTTGCCGGCATCCGCCGTGACGGCCGCATCCAGCCGCGCGGCGAGCTTGCGGTCGGAAGCATTACGCACCGTAAAACCCGCGCGCAGGCGGTCGCCCTCGCGCACCTGCGGCGGCAGGCCGGAGACGAGCATCAGGTCCTGCGAGGTGCGGATATCCGTGCCGCCCGTGCCGAACATCCCCACGCCGCTGCTGGCGACGGCGACGATGCGGAACGACGTCAAGGAATCGTTCAACGGCACCTCGACATGCGCCTCGCCGTTCGCATCCACGACGACCTTGCCCTTCCACAGCAGCAGTGTCTCGAACAGTTCGCGCCCGGCGCTGCGTCCGCCGCCACCGCCATGCGGGAACGCCTTGCGGCCGAAGTGGCGCTTGCCCACCACCTGCATCTGCGCGGTGGACGTTTCCACCTGCAGGCTGCGTTCGCGCATCATCGTCTCGAGCAGATTCCAGCTCGTGTTGGGCATCAGTTCCAGCAGACCCGCGTCGACGGCGGCCACGGCGACTTCCGTGCCGGCGGCCGGGCGGGTGCCGTCCGGTGCGCGCACGCGGATCGTGACCTGGGCATGCTCGCGCACCTTGTAGACCGGCTTGTCGGCCGCGACGTCGACCTTCAGTTCATGGCTGCGCCAGCCCACTCGGATGGGCGCGATGCCGAGTTTATAGGCCGGCTTGCCGAGGTCCACGAGCGCCGTCGGTTGTACGCCGGTCACGCGGCCCCTCACGACGAGAGCCGATACGAACACGTTCGGCGCATAGCTGGCTTTCACGGGGATCGCGATCGTCTGGTCGCGTCCGGACACCTGCCGCACATACGTGTCGAGGATGCCTTCGCGTTCGACCGTGACGAGCACCGTCGCGCGGCGGAACGGACTGCGCACCTGGAAGCGTGCCTGCTCGCCCGGCTCGTAGCGCTTCTGCGCGGGCAGCAGGTCGATGCGGTCGTGGTCCGCGTGCGCGAACCATTGCTCCTCATCGCCCGCCACATAGACTTCGCGGTGCGTGGCCGCCACGCGCTGTTGCGGATCGGTGGCGCGGGCCCGCAGGATCAGGTCGCCCTCTTCCGGCGCGCGCGCGTCGCACAGCAGCAGGCCGCGCGCATCCGTCGTGCCGCTGCAGGCCTCGCCCACCCGCTTGATCTCGCTGCTGTTCTCATACGCGTAAAAGCCGCCGACGAGGCGGCGCCGGTGCGAATACGTCATGCGCTTCAGGATGTCGACCGTCACCGGCACGTTCGCGACGGGCTTGCCCGTCACATCCAGCACGACGGCCTGGAACTTCAGCGCATCGCGCCGCAACAGCCAGCCGTCCGGCTTGATGCCGACCACGTAGGCGGAAGGCCATAGCGGCACGTGCGTGGACACGGTCAGCGTCTCGCCGTTCGCGTCCTGATAGGACAGTTCGGCCAGCAGGCTTTTCGGGCGCTCGAGCTGCGGGAGCTTGTCGACGACGATGCGGGCGCCGCCGGCGCGGTCCAGCTGAAGCGCCTGCGTGCGCGCGACGTCCTGGCCGGGCGCGCCTTCCGTCTCCTCGCCGTCGTCATCAATGCCCCCGCCCTGGTCGACGATGCCCTCGCGCACATCGCCCGCACCCAGCGCGTAGTCGTCGTAGTCCGCGAACTGCACGGCGGTGTCCTGCACGACGCTGCGCAGTTTCACCGGAGCCATACCTGCCGGACCGCCGGACAGGTAGCTCACCTGCGCATCGAGCGTGACTGCCTGCGGCGCCACGGCCGGCTGCTTCGGTCCCGCCAGCTGGGCCTTCATCGTCGGCACGCGGAATTGCTCGACGCGGAACTCGCCGGCGGACTGGCCGCCGATCAGCACTTCGTACAGGCCGAGCTTCGCTTCCCTGGGGATCGCCCACTCGCCCTGGGTGCTGCCGTTCGCCTCCCAGCGCAGCGGGAATTCCACCTTCTCGCCGCTACCCTGGTGGACGAGGAAGCCGCGCTCCGGCAGCGCCGCCTTGTCCGTGCCGAGTTCCCGTGCACGCCAGTCGCGCACACGCGCCGGCACCGGCTCGCCCGCGCGCACGAACGCGAAGCCCTGCTGCGTGCGGCGACGCAGGAAGTGCTTCATGTGGACCGTCTCGCCTGCGCSCAGCAAGGTGCGGTCGAACACGGTGGCGACGGTGCGGCTGTCCTCGTCGCGGTTGCCGGTGGGGAGATTGAAGCGCCAGGCCTCGATGCCCTGCTGCCAGTCGGACAGCGTGAACGTGAAGTCGCCGCCGCGCGCAGCCGTGACGAAATAGATGTCGCCTTCCTTGCAGCGTGCATGCGGCAGCGCCTGGCGGATGCGCGCGATGCCGGCCGCGTCGCTCGTGCCGCTCCACAGCTTGCGCCCGCCGCAGTCGCGCACTTCCACGCGCGCGCCCGCCACGGGCTGGCCCTTGTCGAGCGACGTCACCCACACGAGCGACGATTGCGCGCCGAGCTTGAAGTGCGCCGCCATGTTGGTGACGAGCGCTGCGCCGCGCACATAGGCCTTGCGGCCTTTTTCATTCAGGGCGGCGCCCAGGCGCGGGCTTTCCAGTTCGACGGCATAGAAGCCCGGCTGGCGCAGCGGGATGCCGATCACTTCGAACGCGCGCCGGCCGTTCGGTTTCGGCAGCGTGAAGCGCTGCAGCGCGTCCTGCTTCACCCCGTTGAAGATCGAGGCCTCCAGCTGCTTGCCTTCCGGCTGGACGGGATTCAGGCCGCCATACGGGCCGGCCATCCTGCGCATCCACGCGAGCACGTCGGCCGCGCGGCCCGGGTCCAGGCGCAGCGCCGCGCCGTTCGTGTGCATGCGGCCGCCCAGTTGCGCCTCGACGTTGCGCACGGTGACGGGCAGCATGCGGTCGCCGTTCGCCTCGATGATGCCGAACGGTGCCGCGAACTTGACGAGCGGCGGCTGCTCGCCGGTGCGCACCGGCAGCGGGAAACGGCCAGCGTTGACGAGGGGCCGGCCCGCATCGTCGCGCAGGCCGGCGGGCAGGTGCAGGGTCAGCCGCGCCTGTTCCGGAAAGGGGCCGGGCACGGCGACCTGGCTGACGAGGTCCGGCACCCGGTCGCCCTCCTGGTCCAGGCGCGCGGGCCAGCGCTTGCCTCCCGGGCCTTCCACGACAATCTTCGCGGCGTCGGCCGCGCGCACGGGTGCGCTGAAGTCGACGCGCATCGGCAGGAACGGGATGCATTGCGCGCGGGCGTTGACCTTGTCGCAGTTGAAGCGGGCCGTGAAGTCGGCACGGGTCTTGAATTTCAGGGTCTGGTCCTGGTCGGTCGCGATGCCGTTCGGCGCGGCCACGCCGGCGCCCCAGACGAGGGCCACTTCCGTACTCGCCGGCAGCGTGCGGCGGCATTGCAGCACGACGAGGCGGCGCAGGCGGCCGGCCTTCTCATCGGCGCGCAGTTTCGCTTCCGAGTACGACCAGGCATCGCCCTCGCCCTTGTCCGCCGCCGCGGCCTGGCCCACGAACCAGTGATCGTGCAGCAAAGCCTGCAGGCGCTCGTCGCCCTTCAGCAAGGAGACGCCGATCTTTTCATTGACGCCGTCGGCGCGGCACCATGCCTGCTTCAGGATGCTGTCGTCCGTCGCGGGCGCGGACAGCGCCAGCACGAAAGCCTGCTGCTCGTCGATGCCGGACTCGCCTTCATTCGGCAGCGATTTCAACACGGCCGGGCCGCCGGTGGCGACGCCGTATGCGCGCCGTCCCGCGAGCGGCTGCCCGGCCAGGTCGTGCGCATTCGGCTTGAGGGTGAAGCGGCAGGCCGTCGCACCCGGCAGGTCGCGCTCGAAATCGTAGCTCCACGTCTGCGCGTCGACCCAGCGTCCGCTGCCGGGCACGGCGCAATCGACGTCGAATGGTGTCTCGGCGCGCAGGTCGCCGAACGCCACCATCGGCTGCGAGAAGCGCGCCACGGCCTGGCGCACGCGCCTGACCTGGCCTTCCGGAGAAAACGACGACACCGTGGTCTGCGCCCACGCGCTCGACCAGCAGCACAACAACACGAGGCACAACACGCGGCGCACGATCGACATGGGATCTCCCTGGGGATGACAACGGCTGAGTGTTCCAAACTCGGGTTGCTCTGTCAACAACATTTAACTTTTGTAATCGCATGCCCCTGGCCAAGTGTTGGCCAGGTGTTGGCCACCCATTGGCTGTCATGCAAACCTGCATGATTGGATATAGAATGCGTTCCTTATATTTCCTGTGCGCATATAAGGCACGCAGGCAACGAAACGAGGAAACCATGAGTCTTCCCCTGATCCTGAACCTGGCCATCGCCCTGGCCGGCTGCGGGCTGCTGTATGTCATGCAGCAACGCCACCTGTCGTTCACCAAACGCGTGTTCACCGGCCTCGGCCTCGGCATCGTGCTGGGCGCCGCGTTCCAGGCGTTCCACGGCAACGCCTCGCCCGTCATCGCACAGACGAACGCCTACCTCGACATCGTGGGCACCGGCTATGTGAAGCTGCTGCAGATGATCATCATGCCGCTGATCATGGTGTCGATCATCCAGGCCATCCTCAAGCTGCGCGACGCCTCGTCGCTCGGCAAGATCAGCGCGCTGACGATAGTCACGCTGATGGCGACGACGGCCATCGCGGCCTCGATCGGCATCCTGATGGCAAAGCTGTACGGCCTGTCCGCCGTCGGCCTGACGTCGAGCGCGGCCGAGATCGCACGTGGGCACTATCTCGAAGGCAAGCTGGCGACCGCGCAGGACGTGTCGTTGCCCACGATGATACTGTCATTCATTCCGGAAAATCCATTCCTCGACATGACGGGCGCGCGCAAGACGTCGACGATCGCCGTCGTGCTGTTCTCGATCTTCATCGGCGTGTCCGCCACGGGCATCGCGGGCAAGAAGCCGGAGGTGTTCGAGAAGTTCAGCGAATTCATCCACGTCGCCCACGTGATCGTGATGCGCATGGTGACGCTCGTGCTGCGCCTGACGCCGTTCGGCGTGTTCGCCCTGATCACCCAGGTGCTGGCCAGTTCCAGCCTGCAGGACATCCTCAAGCTGATCGGCTTCGTGATGGCGTCGTACAGCGCGCTGATCCTGATGTTCTGCGTACACCTGGCTGTCATCACGGCCGTCGGCCTGAACCCGGGCCGCTATGTGAAGAAGATCTTCCCCGTGCTCGCGTTCGCCTTCACGTCGCGCACGTCGGCCGGCTCCATCCCGATGAGCGTGCAGACGCAGACCACGCGCCTCGGCACGCCGGAAGGGATCGCCAACTTCGCCGCGTCGTTCGGCTCGATGATGGGCCAGAACGGCTGCGCCGGCATCTATCCGGCGATGCTGGCGGTCATGATCGCGCCGACCGTCGGCATCGATCCGTTCACGAGCAGCTTCCTGCTGCCCCTCGTCGGCATCGTCACGATCGGCTCCGTCGGCGTGGCCGGCGTGGGCGGCGGCGCCACGTTCGCGGCGCTCATCGTGCTGTCGGCGCTGAACCTGCCCGTCGCGCTGGCCGGCCTGCTGATTTCCATCGAGCCACTGATCGACATGGGCCGCACCGCGCTCAACGTCAGCGGCTCCATCACGGCCGGTACGTTCGCCAGCCGCGTGCTGGGCCAGACCGACATGCGCGTGTTCGACAGCGATGCCGAGGTCAACCTGGACAGTGAGGAACAGGTGGCGTGACCCGCCGCGGCCCGGTGGCCGCAACATGTAAGTGCCTCGGAACGGGCCTCGTAAGACCGCGCCTACACGTCGTTTCGGCACACATTTTCGTCCGGAATCGTGCGCGGAAGTCTTGCCGAATCCGTCTATGATCTTGCCATGTCAAAATCACAAACGGTCTGATGATGGATCAGAAGTGGCCCCAGGAAATCTGGCTCGTCAGGCACGGGCAAAGCGCCGGCAATGTCGCGCGCGATGCCGCCGAGGCTGCGGCGGGCCTCCGCATCGACATCGCCGAGCGCGATGTCGACGTGCCCCTGTCCGAGCTGGGCGTACGCCAGTCGCAGGCATTGTCGGGCTGGTTCGCCGCGCTGCCTCCTGACGGCCAGCCGAACGTCGTACTGCATTCCCCGTACGTGCGCGCGGCCGAGACCGCCAACATCCTGATGCAGGGACTGAATCGTGACGACCTGCTCGCCGTGCATGCCGACGAACGGCTGCGCGAAAAGGAATTCGGCATCCTCGACCGCCTGACGGTGCGCGGCATCGCCGAGAAATACCCGGAGCTGCATGAACAACGCCACCACGTCGGCAAGTTCTATTTCCGCCCGCCGGGCGGCGAGAGCTGGTGCGACGTGATCCTGCGCCTGCGCAGCGTGCTCGACACGATCACACGCGAGTATCCACGCGAGCGCGTGCTGATCGTCGCGCACCAGGTCATCGTCAACTGCTTCCGCTACCTGATCGAACGGATGGACGAGGCGGCGATCCTCGCGCAGGACCGCGCCGGCGACGTGCCGAACTGCTCCGTCACCTCATACGTCTTCGATCCCACGCTGGGCAAGCGCGGCAAGCTGGCCGCCCGCCTGGTCAATTTCGTCGCCCCGCTGGAAGCCAGCGGTACCCCGGTGACCGTCGCCAAAGACCAACCCACCGCTGCCAAGGCCTGAGGTTTCGCCACCATGACGCTGCATACCCCTGCCCGCCCGCGCGACGTCGACATGAGCCTGCTGCGTGCCTGGCCGCTGCCCGTGCCTTCGGACGATGCCGACAAGGAAGATCGCGGCCACGTGCTGATCCTCGGCGGCTCGCGCGAGATGCCCGGCGCCGTGATCCTCGCCGCCACCGCGGCGCTGCGCGCGGGGGCCGGCAAGCTCACCATCGCCACCGGACGCAGCGTGGCCCAGCTGGTCGCGCTGGCGATCCCCGAATCGCGCGTGCTGGGGCTGGCCGAGAACGACGCCGGCGGCTTCGCGGTCGAAGCGGTGGCCGCGCTCGATCCGCTGGCCGACAAGATCAGCGCCATCCTGATCGGCCCCGGCATGCGCGACGAAGCCGCGACGGCCCGCCTCGTCCACGCGCTGCTACCGCACCTTGCCGGCAGCGCCACGCAGGTCGTGCTGGATGCCGAGGCGATGGGCGCGGTCGTGCATCCGCCGGACGGCGCACCACCGTTCCGCTTCGACGTGCCCGTCCTGCTGACGCCGCACGCGGGCGAGATGGCGCACCTGACGGACATCGCCAAGGACGAGATCGGCGCGGCGCCGGAACGCCATGCGCTGGAGGCCGCGCAACGCTGGAACGCCGTCGTCGCGCTCAAGGGCGCACGCACCATCATCGCGACGCCGGGCGGCGAGCGCTGGCAGCACGAAGGGGGCAACGTCGGCCTGGCCACGTCCGGCTCGGGTGACGTGCTCGCCGGCATCATCGCCGGGTTGGCGGCGCGCGGCGCCGGGCTCGCGCAGGCCGCCGCCTGGGGCGTCGCGCTGCATGCGCGCGCGGGCGAGCGCCTGGCCGAACGCCTGGGCAGACTGGGTTACCTGGCGCGGGAATTGTGCGACGACATTCCCGCGCTGCTCGAACAGGCCGCCGGCGACTGCGCCGACGCGGCATCACGACCATCCGGCAGCTTCGCCGGGGGAAAGAGGGTTGAACGATGACGGTTCGGCTCTTATATGGGAACTTCGGATGGCCAGGAACACAAGGCACCAGCCTCGTGCACGGGCCTCCGGCGTTTCATCAAGCAGAAGGAGTGCAATCCGACGAACCGGCCGGCGCGATGCCGGTCTAATCCTGTCTGTCGGATTCGTACTCCACCGGGGCCGCGTATTGCGTCGGTTCCCTGATGGTTCGCGTGTGGGCCTGTCGGTCCATCGGGAACCCAAAGCCGCTGCCGAGCCTCCAGCGCCTCACCTCTGGAGACGGCGGCAAACGATAGACGTGAACGAGGAGTAAAACAAATGAAAGCTCTTAACAACGCATCGAAAATTCTGTTTGCTGCAGCCCTGATGGCAAGCCTCGCCGCTTGCAAGAAGAACGACACCACCAGCACGACCGGTACCGGCGAGACGTCGGCCACCGCGCCGAGCAGCAGCACCGGCACCAGCGGCACGACCGGGACGACCGGTACGGGCACGACGGGTGACACCACCGGCACCGGCGCAACCGGTACCACCGGCACCACGGGCGGCACCACCGGCGCGACGGGCACCACCGGCGACACCGGCACGGGCGCTACGGGCACCGGCACCACCGGCACGGGCGCAACCGGCACGACCGGTACCGGCGCAACCGGCACGACCGGCACCGGGTCGTCGGGCACGTCCGGCACGTCGGGCACGACCGGCAGCGACACGTCGGGTACCGGCACGTCGTCGGGCCAGACCGGCCGCTGATCGCAGTAGGGTGGGCACGCCGTGCCCACGCGTGACGCCCGCATCATGTTGGCTTCCGCGTGGGCTCGCATTTCATGCCCCCCTACAATAGAAAAGGGCCTGCACATGCAGGCCCTTGTCGTCTCATGCCGGCCGCGGCCGGCATCCCACCATCACACCGTCGCCGGACGCTCCCGGCCGAGCGCGAGGCGACCGGCCTTCACGATCAGGCGGTACACGAGGCGCACGAGCACCAGCGCAAGGATCGCTTCGACGAAGGTCATCACGAACGCCGGCACCGCCGTGAAGCGGGCCGCGCGGCGGTGGAACTTGGCCACCATGCGGTCGCGGGCGATCTCGATGCTGTCGTAGAAGGTCGGGACGACGAGCAAGGTCAGCATCGTCGACGTGATCGTGCCGCCGATGATCGCGATCGCCAGCGGCTGGTAGAACTGGCCGGAATCGCCCAGGGCCAGCGCGACCGGGAACATGCCGGCGATCAGCGCAAACGTCGTCATCAGGATCGGGCGCAGGCGGGCGCGGCCGGCAGCCATGAGCGCTTCTTCGCGGTCCATGCCTTCCGCTTCGCGGGTGCGCGCGGCGTCGAGCAGCAGGATCGCGTTCTTCGCCACGAGACCCATCAGCATGATGATACCGATGAAACTCATCAGGTTCAGCGTGCCTTGCGTGAGAATCAGCGCGAGGACGACGCCGATCAGCGACAGCGGCAGCGACAGCATCACGCTCAGCGGTGCCGTGAACGAGCCGAACTGCATCACGAGGATCAGGTACATCAGGCCGATGCCCGAGACCAGCGCGATCGTCATCTGCGTGAAGACCTCGGCCTGATCCTTGCCGGCGCCCCCCAGCGACAGGCCGTAGCCCGGCGGAAAGTCCATGGTCTTGGCCAGATCCATCGCCTCTTTCGTGACGTCACCGTTCGAGCGGCCCTCGACGTTGGCCGACACGGTGATGACGCGCTTGCCGTCCTTGTGCTCGATCGCCGACGGCCCCTTGCCCATCGTGATCTTCGCGATCTGGTCGAGCGGCACCATCGTGTTGGTGCCGCTGACGGCGATCGGCAGGCGTTCGATGTTCTCGGCGCCCACCCGGTCCTGCGGGGCCAGGCGCACGGCCACGTCGCGGGTCTCGCCGGTCGGGTCGACCCAGTCGCCGACCTCGATGCCGGCGAAAGCGACACGCAGCGCGCTGGCGGCGTCGCCGACCGAGATGCCCATCATGTTGGCGAGACCGCGGTCGAGCTCGATCTGCAGCTCGTCCTTCGGATCCTGCTGCGACAGCGAGACGTCGACGGCGCCCTTCACCTGGCGCAACTTGTCCATGTACGCATTGGTCAGCTCCATCAGCTTGCGCGAATCGGGACCGGTGAATGCGATCTGCACGGGCTTGCCGTTGCCGTTCAGGTCGTCCGTGACCGTGTATTCGGCGCCGACCAGGCGCGCGATCTTCTGGCGCAGCTCGACGGCGATCTCGGCCGCCGTGCGCTTGCGCTCGCTGCGCTTGCCGATGTCGACGTAGATGCGGCCGCCGGCCGAGTTGATCGAGCTGTTCGTCTCCTTCGTTTCAGGCAGGTTGCGCGCCAGCGCGGCAGCCTCTTCCATTTTCATCCTGGCATAGCCGACGGACGACGAGGCCGGGGTCCGCACTTCGATCGCGATCTGGCCGGCGTCCATCTTCGGCAGGAACGCGGAACCGCCGAACTTGACGTGCAGGCCGATGGCGCCGACGAAACTGGCGACGGCAATCAACGCCATCCAGCGACGGTGGTGCAGCGCCCAGGCGATGACGTGGCCGTAGCGGTTGGCCTGGTGGTCGAACCAGATGTTGAACTTCGCCAGGTATTTTTCAATGCCGCGCTTCGGCGCGTGGTGGTGGCCCGGCGGATCGCCCCAGTAGGCCGACAGCATCGGGTCGAGCGTGAACGAGATGAACAGCGACACGATCACGGAGCACGCGACGGTCAGTGCGAACGGCCGGAACCATTCGCCGGAAATGCCCGGCATGAACGCGACCGGAATGAACACGGCCATGATGGAGAATGTCGTCGAGGCGACGGCCATGCCGATCTCGGCGGTGCCTTCGAGCGCGGCCGTGCGGCGGTCGGCGCCTTTCTCCATGTGGCGTACGATGTTTTCGCGCACCACGATGGCGTCGTCGATCAGCACGCCGATCGCCAGCGACAGGCCGAGCAGCGTCATGAAGTTCAGGGTGAAGCCGCACAGCCACACGGCGATGAACGCGGCCAGCACGGACGTCGGCAGCGACAGTGCCGTGATCAGCGTGGAGCGCCACGAGTTCAGGAACGCGTACACGACGAAGATGGTCAGCACGGCGCCGAACACGAGCGACTCGATCACGTTGTTCAGGCTGCGCTGCGCCTCGTCGCCGCCGTCGCGCGTCACGTCCAGCTTGGTGCCTTGCGGCAGTTCCTTGTTGATCTCGTCGACCATCGCGCGCACTTTCTTCGCGATGCCGACCGTCGACGCTTCGCGCGAACGGATGATCGAGATGCCGACGTTGGACTTACCGCTGCGCATCGAGTAGGTGTCGATGTCGGCGAAGCCGTCCTTGACGTCCGCGACCTGGTTCAGGCGCACGATCGTGTCGCCGTTGCGCTTGACGACGATCTGGGAAAAATCTTCCGGATGCTCGATGCGGCCGACGAGGCGGATGCCCTTCTCGTCCAGTTCGCTGCGCACCTTGCCGACCGGCGCGTTCGTGTTCTGGCGCGACAGTGCGTTCGTCACGTCGCTGACCGATACGTTGTATTCGCGCAACTTCTGCGCATGCAGCAGCACGGACAGTTCGCGTCTGAGCGAACCGTTGACCTGCACGTTGGCGACGCCGTCGATGGCGCGCAGGCGGTCCGCCAGCTTGTCCTCGGCGAGGCGCGAGATCTCGGCGTGGCTCAGGGTGGTGGACGACAGCGCCAGGTTCATGATCGGCTGGGCCGATGGATCCACGCGCCGCAGCACGGGTTCGCGCATCTCGACCGGCAGCTTGTAGCGCACCCCGGCGATCGCGTTGCGCACGTCGTCCGACGCCTCGATCAGGTTGCGCTTGAAGTCGAACTGCAGCACGATCGTCGCGCTGCCTTCATTGGCATACGAGTTGATTTCGGTGACGCCGGTGATCGCCTGCATCGGCTTTTCGAGACGCTCGAGCAATTCGCGCTCGCTCGTCTCCGGTGACGCCCCCGGATACGGAATCGTGACCACGATGATCGGGATTTCGACGTCCGGGTTCTGGTTCACGCGCAGCTTGGAGAGCGCGAGCAGGCCCATGCACATCATGCCGATGACGAGCACGAGCGTGGCGATGGGCTTCTTGACACTGAAATTGGAAAGGAACATGACGAATTTCCCGGTTTATTTGGCGGCCGCCGGATTGCTGGCGGCGCTGGCCACCCTGGCGGCGGACAGCTCGACCTTCTGGCCATCCTTCAGGCTCGAGTTCGGGTGACGCAGCACCATGTCGCCGGCGGCCAGTCCGCCCTTGACCTCGAAGCTGCCGGTACGCGAGTCGCGCGTGCCCATCGCCAGGTCCGCCCTGGTCAGGGCATTGCCCTTGACCTTCCACGTGTAGGTCTTGTCGCCATCACGCACGAGGGCGGACTCGGGCAGCATCAGTGCATCCGACAGCTCGGCGTCGATGCGGCCTTCGGCATACAGGCCCGCCACGCGCGGCCGGCTCTCGCCGGCAAAGCCGACGAGCACCTCGACCTGGCGCGTGACATCGTTGGCCGATGGATCGATGCGCTTGACAATGCCGGTGAATTTTTGCTCGCCATAACCGTTCACGCGGAACATGACGGGCTGGCCGACCTTGACGGCGGCGATCTTGTCGGCCGAGACCCGGCCTTCGAAGCGCATGCTCGTCGGGTCGATCACCTTCAGCAATTCCTTGCCGATGGCGGCCGTGTCGCCGGGCGACACCTTGCGGTCGGAAACGATGCCATCGAACGGCGCACGCACGACGGTGCGGGTCACCTGCTGCTGGGCGGCCACGACGCGGGCACGGGCGGCCGAGAGTTCGCTCTGGGCACTGTTGCGGCGGACTTCGGCATCGTCCAGCGCCTGGGCGGACGTCATGCCGGACTCGCGCAGCGTCTTCAGGCGCGCGAGCGCGCGCTGCGACTGTTCCAGGGCCTGGGTGGCGGCACGCAGGGCTTCCTGGGCCGACAGCAGGCTGTCATGAATCGACGTTTCGTCGAGCTTCACGAGCACGTCGCCGCGCTTGACCGGGTCGCCATTCTCCTTCAGCACCTGCAACACGACGGCGGACACTTCCGCGCGCAAATCGGCCTTGCGTTCCGGCTGGATCGAACCCGTGATCACCGGGCCGTTCGCGAGCGCACTGCTCTGCACTGTCAATACATCCTCGGGCGAAACGAGCAGCTGGACGGCCTTGCCATCCTTCTGCTTCGCATCCGCCTGCATGTTGGCCGCGTCCGGCTTGGCAGGGTCCTTGTCGTGTTTGCCGCACGCACTGAGTGCGGAAGCAATGGCAAGGAAGATTATAGTTTTGCGCAGCATTATTGTTCCCCCGAGGTTGGACTCGTTACCTGTAAAAATAAGATTGTAAAAGGTCAGCGGGCAGTATCAATGAGGCCGCCATGAGCGTCAATTGACCTTTCGGCAAAGCGCGGTTTTGGTGGGATGAACTGCAGATAGGCGGGATGAAATGCGTTTGGCCGAGTATGAAATGCGCGACAAAACGTACATACGTCGATTTGCAAATGCCGGTGGACGCTGTCCACGGAGAAGAGCGTCCGACCGCGCGGCAGCCGGACGAATGAAGCGGTTTATTTGGCGAACAGGTGGTACACCAGGTTGCCCATCAGGATGCCGGTGACGATGCCGCCGCCGATCTCGACGAGCGTATGCCCCATCCGTTCGCGCAACGTCGTGTGGCCGGCCGAGCCCGCGGCCAGGCGGTTGATGGCGGCGGCCTGGCGGCCAACGTGCTGGCGCAGGCTGTTGGCGTCGATCATCACGATGAAGCACAGCGTGACGGCCACGCCGAATGCCGGATGACCGATGCCTTCGCGCAGGGCGATCAGGGTGGCCATGCTCGTGACGGTGGCGCTGTGGTTGCTCGGGAAGCCCCCATTGCCGACCAGGTTGAATGCCCAGCGCCGCTGGCGCGCGCTATTGATGAGAAATTTGATCGGGCCGACCACCAGCCAGGTCAGCACCGGGGTGACCAGATAAGAATAATCCATGCGATATCCAATGAGACTGAAAAACGGGAGACGTAACGCCGGGCGGCATTATCGCAGATGCTTTGTCGCGTGAGCAGACGATGCGATGCGCCCGCCGGTGAGCGAACCGGTTAAACTGCGTACGTGTGGTTTTTTCGTCAATGCGCGTTCATCAAGGGGAAATGCATGCAACATTTCAGGTTGTCGTTCGTGGTCGCCGCCGTCCTGCTGGCGCTGGCCGGCTGGTGGGGCTTCGCCCACGGGGGCAGCGCCGGCCTCCTGCAAGGCCTGTGGATCGCGGCCGTGCTGGGCGTGCTCGAGATCTCGCTCTCCTTCGACAACGCGGTCGTCAACGCGTCCGTCCTGCGCAACTGGAACGAATTCTGGCAAAAGCTGTTCCTCACGGTCGGCATCCTCGTGGCCGTGTTCGGCATGCGTCTCCTGTTTCCCCTGCTGATCGTGTCCGTGGCGACCGGCCTGGGCCTCATCGACGTGTGGCATATGGCCACCGCCAACCCCGACGAATACGCCCGCAACCTGGCGTCGCGCCACGCCGAAGTGGCGGCGTTCGGCGGCGCGTTCCTGTTGCTGGTCTTCCTCAACTTCCTGTTCGACGAAGAAAAAGAACTCCACTGGCTGGGCTGGATCGAAGAAAAAGTGGGGCATTACGGCTCGGAAGGCCTCGCCATCCTGCTCACCTTGCTGGCCGCGTTCGGCTGCATGAGCCTCGTGCCGCCGGAACGCAAGCTGTCCGTGCTGATCGCCGGCGTCGTCGGCGTGCTCGTGTACGTCGGCGTGAACTGGTTCAGCGGCCTGCTCGAGGAAGAAGAACACGATCCGGCCATCGGCAAGATGATCTCGCAGGGCAGCATCGGCGGCTTCCTGTACCTCGAAGTGCTGGACGCGTCGTTCAGCTTCGACGGCGTGATCGGTGCCTTCGCGATCACCAACGACGTCGTGATCATCATGCTGGGCCTGGCCATCGGCGCGATGTTCGTGCGCTCGCTCACCGTATTCCTCGTGCACAAGGGCACGCTGGAAGAGTTCGTTTTCCTCGAGCACGGCGCGCACTACGCGATCGGCATCCTGGCGCTGATCATGTTCGCCAGCGTCGAGTACGAGATTCCCGAATGGTTCACCGGCCTGTCCGGCGTGGCCTTCATCCTGGTATCGCTGTGGTCGTCCATCCGCTACAAGAAGCGCGAGGCGCTGGAAACAGCCACCTGAAGGCCAGGGCCACGCGAACGTAGTCCCTCAACAGAAAGGAAAGCATATGGCAATCAGCTTGCAGAAAGGCGGCAACGTCAACCTGTCCAAGGAAGATCCGAACCTCAAGAAGGTCGTCATCGGCCTCGGCTGGGACCCGCGCTCGACCGACGGCGCCACCTTCGACCTCGACGGCAGCGCCTTCCTGCTGCGCGGTGACGGCAAGGTGCGCGGCGATGCCGACTTCATCTTCTACAACAACCTGCAGTCCAGCGACGGCGCCGTCAAGCACACCGGCGACAACCGCACGGGCCAGGGCGAAGGCGATGACGAGCGCATCCTCATTGACCTCACGCGCGTGCCGCCGGACATCGAGAAGATCGCATTCGCCGTGACCATCCACGAGGCCGACCAGCGCCGCCAGAACTTCGGCCAGGTCGCGCGCGCCTTCATCCGCTGCCTGAACGCGGAAGGCGAGCGCGAGATCGCCCGCTACGACCTGTCGGAGGACAGCTCGACGGAGACGGCGATGATCTTCGGCGAACTCTACCGTTACGGCAACGAGTGGAAATTCCGCGCCGTCGGCCAGGGCTACAACGGCGGCCTCGGGCCCCTCGCCCGTTCGTTCGGGGTAAACGCCTAAGTCTGGTTTAATTGACAATCTGGGCGCTCATGTCAGAATGGGCGCGCTTCGTCACGCCCGTTACCTTACCTACCCACACACTGACCATGCCCAAGACCCTGCCCCGCCGCGCCTTCGCCATCCTCGTTTCCGTGATCATCGCCGCCGTGGCGCTGTTCGCCCTGTACACATGGGTCGTGCTGCACTGGTCGTACTCGGACGGCGAACGGGCCGGCTACCTGCAGAAGCTGTCGCACAAGGGGTGGTTGTGCAAGACGTGGGAAGGCGAGATCCTGCTGTCGAGCATGCCCGGCGCGATTCCCGAGCGCTTCGCCTTCACCGTGCGCGACGAGAACGTCGTGCGCCAGCTGCAGGCCGCGATGGGCCAGCGCGTGCAGCTGACGTACACGCAGCACGTCGGCATCCCCACGTCGTGCTTCGGCGAGACGCAGTACTTCGTGGACAAAGCCGTGGTCGGCGGCTCGAACCCGGTGGCGCCCAGCAATATGTGACGTAACGCCACAGGAATGTTATGCGCAAACATTTCTGTTGCCGTCCCGTACGTCGTGTCCTACACTCTTGTGGCTATTGACGCTCGAAAAGAAGGCGTCTGACACGGGAGATAGACATGCAACAAAACCCCATCCGGAAGATCGTCATCGTAGGCGGCGGCACCGCCGGCTGGATGGCCGCGGCCCCGCTGGCCCAGCGGCTCGGCAAGCGCTGCGAGATCGTGCTGGTGGAATCGCCGGAAATCGGCACGATCGGCGTCGGCGAAGCGACGCTGCCGACGATCCGTTTCTACAACAACGCCCTCCAGCTCGACAACGCGGACTTCATCAAAAAGACCCAGGCCACGTTCAAGCTCGGCATCGAGTTCCGCGACTGGGGCCACGTCGGCAACCGCTTCTTCCACGGTTTCGGCGACTACGGGCCACCCGTCAACGGCGGTTCGCCGCACCACCACTGGCTGCGCCTGGCGCGCACGTTCGACAGGATGCCCGCCCTGGAAAACTGGTCGATGCCCTCCGTCATGGCGAGAGAGAACAAGTTCGCGATGCCGGCGAACACGCAGCCCGGCGTCACGGACGCCTTTTCGTTCGGTTTCCAGTTCGACGCCGGCCTGTACGCCGCCTACCTGCGCGACTATGCGACGGCGCGTGGCGCCACGCGCATCGAGGGCATGATCGTGGGTGTCGACCAGCATCCGGAATCGGGCTTCGTCACGGGCGTGCGCCTGCGCGACGGCCGCACGGTCGAAGGCGACCTGTTCATCGACTGCTCGGGCTTCCGCGGCCTGCTGATCGAAGACACGCTGAAGGCCGGCTACGAAGACTGGAGCGAGCACCTGCCCTGCAACAGCGCGCTCGCCGTCCCCTGCGCC
>NZ_JBFUDR010000106.1:0-18912 GCF_056404615.1 Massilia sp. P2_C2
GCCGATGCCGCCGCCGCACCCGCCGCGTCGGCTCCGGTCGCCGCTGCTGCCGCAGCGCCCGCAGCGGCTCCGGCCGAGGCGGCTCCTGCCGCAGCAGCAGCACCGGCTGCCGCACCCACCCCGCAGAAGGGCGACACCGCCTGGATGATGGTCTCGACCCTGCTCGTGATCATGATGACGATCCCGGGCCTGGCCCTGTTCTACGGCGGCCTGGTCCGTTCGAAGAACATGCTCTCCATCCTGCTGCAGGTGTTCATGATCTTCGCGGTCATCATCGTCCTGTGGTGCCTGTACGGCTACTCGCTGGCGTTCACGGAGAATAACGCCTTCATCGGCGGCTTCGATCGCCTGTTCCTGAAGGGTATCTGGGATCCGGTCAAGGCATCGTTCTCGACCGCGGCCACCTTCAGCAAGGGTGTCGTCATCCCCGAGTTCGTCTACGTGGCGTTCCAGGGCACGTTCGCGGCCATCACCTGCGGCCTGATCATCGGCGCCTTCGCGGAGCGTGCACGCTTCTCGGCCGTGCTGCTGTTCGTCGTGCTGTGGTTCACGTTCGGCTACCTGCCGGTCGCCCACATGGTCTGGTTCTGGACCGGTCCGGATGCGATCACCGCCGCGACCGCCGACGCCGAAGGCCTCAAGGCCGGCTGGCTGTTCCAGAAGAGCGCCCTCGACTTCGCGGGCGGTACCGTCGTGCACATCAATGCCGCTATCGCCGGCCTCGTCGGTGCAATCCTGATCGGCAAGCGCGTCGGCTACGGCCGTGAATCGATGGCCCCGCACTCGCTGACGATGACCATGATCGGCGCCTCGCTGCTGTGGGTGGGCTGGTTCGGTTTCAACGCCGGTTCGGCTCTGGAAGCGGGCGACGTCGCTGCCCTGGCTTTCGTGAACACCCTGCTGGCCACCGCCGCCGCCACCTTGTCGTGGGTCTTCGGCGAATGGATCACCAAGGGCAAGCCGTCGATGCTGGGCGGTGCCTCGGGTGCCGTCGCCGGTCTCGTCGCCATCACCCCGGCCTGTGGTTTCGTCGGTCCGATGGGCGCGCTGGTCATCGGCCTGGTCGCCGGCATCGTCTGCCTGTGGGGCGTGAACGGCCTGAAGCGCATGATCGGCGCCGACGACTCGCTGGACGTGTTCGGCGTGCACGGCGTGGGCGGTATCCTGGGCGCGCTGCTGACCGGCGTGTTTGCGGCACCGCAACTGGGCGGCCAGGGCATCTTCGACTACGTCACCAACAAGATGTCCGCCGACCCGTACTCGATCGGCCACCAGGTGCTGGTACAGGCCGAAGCCATCGGTACCACCATCGTGTGGTCGGCCGTCGTCTCGTTCATCGCCTACAAGATCGTCGACGTCGTCCTGGGCCTGCGTGTGGCCGAGGAAGAGGAACGCGAAGGCCTGGACATCACGAGCCACGGCGAACAGGCTTACCACTCCTGATTGCCGTTACCTCAGTGCAGTTCAAAAAAGCGCCTTCTGGGCGCTTTTTTGTTTCCAAATTGAATAAAGATCTTTAAAAAATGCTCGTCCAACCCCATCTCGGCTTACCATATCGCCAAGAAGCCCGAAGGACGTCATTTTTATGGTTCCCCACCTCGCCACCGCCCTGACCGGTCCGCTTTTGGACCTGGAAAAGAAAATCCTCGAAGCCACGCCCGCCATCGAACGCTGGTTCCGCCTCGAGTGGCAGGAGCATACGCCGCCGTTTTATTGCTCGGTGGACCTGCGCAATGCCGGCTACAAGCTGGCGCCGGTGGACACGAATTTGTTCCCGGGCGGCTTCAACAACCTGTCGACCGAGATGCTGCCGCTGACGGTGCAGGCCGCCATGGCCGCGATCGACAAGTATTGTCCTGATGCGCGCAACCTGCTGCTGATCCCGGAAAGCCATACGCGCAATCCGTTCTATCTGCAGAACGTGCAGCGCCTGATGCAGATCTTCCGCCAGACGGGCCTGCATGTACGCCTCGGTTCGCTGTCGCCCGACGTGACGGAGCCGACTCCGCTCGCCCTGCCGGACGGGAACATGCTCGTCGTCGAACCGCTCGTGCGCTCGCCCAACGGCCGCCGCGTCGGCCTGGCCGACTTCGACCCGTGCACGATCCTGCTGAATAACGATCTCTCCGCCGGCATCCCCGGCATCCTGGAAAACGTCCACGAGCAATCGCTGCTGCCGCCGCTGCACGCCGGCTGGGCCGTGCGCCGCAAGAGCAACCACTTCAAGGCCTTCGACGAGGTCGCCAAGAAGTTCGGCAAGCTGATCGACATCGACCCCTGGCTCGTGAACCCGCTGCATAACAAATGTGGCGAGGTGAATTTCCAGGAAGACGTCGGGATGGAATGCCTGGCTGACAACGTTTCCGCGCTGCTGTCGAAGATCAAGAAGAAGTACAAGGAATACGGGATGAAGGACCAGAAACCCTTCGTCATCGTCAAGCCRGACGCCGGTACGTACGGCATGGGGATCATGACCGTCAAGGACGCGAGCGAGGTCAAGGACCTGAATCGCAAGCAGCGCAACAAGATGTCGGTCATCAAGGATGGCGTCACCGTCACCGACGTGATGATCCAGGAAGGCGTGCCCACGTTCGAGTCGATCAATGATGCGGTGGCGGAGCCGGTCGTGTACATGATCGACCGCTACGTCGTCGGCGGCTTCTACCGCATCCACGCCGAGCGCGGCATCGACCAGAACCTGAACGCGCCGGGCTCGCAATACGTGCCGCTCGCGTTCGCGCAGCAGCATGCGGTGCCGGACCTGAAGGCCAAGCCGGGGACGGCGGCGCCGAACCGCTTCTATGTATATGGCGTGGTGGCGCGGCTGGCGTTGCTGGCGGCGTCGCTGGAGCTGGAGCGGACGGATCCGGATCCGGAGATCTATTGACGCACGGCCGCGATTGTGGGTAGGGTGGACCTGGGCGCGCAGCCGGCTCTGCCGTCCACGCGTTCAACAAGCACCGGCACGGACGCGGCATATTTTATGGCGCGTATCCCCGCGTGGACGGCGTTACCCGTGCGGCCGGTCCGGCGTTGCGTGTGCAGCCGTCCACCCTACGGGCTGTTCCACCTCCGGCTTGCGCGCCATATAAATGAAGTGGGAGCGCAGCGGCGGCACCAGCGTCGCCAGCGCTTCCGGTATCAGCCAGGGCATGGCCGCCAGCACGCGGCCCATTGGCGGCAGCAGGACAAGGGTGCGGTAGTGGCGGCTGGCGGCGGGCCAGAAGCGCAGCAGTTCGACATCCGTCACCTTGCGCACCTGGGCATTGCGCGGATTGCCATAGCGGAAATCGAAGATCATCGTCCAGCCCCCGGGCCGCAGCACGCGCCACATCTGCGCGGCCAGGTCGCGCCGCACGTCCTCGTCCAGGATCGATGAAAAGACGGTGTGCGCGCATACGAGGTCCATGCCGGCGTCGGCAAAGGCATCCAGCTGTCCCAGATGCCAGTGCACGCCCGGCGCCGTGCGCGCCCGGGCCTGGTCGAGGCGGTCTTGCTGCAGCTCCGTGCCGGCCAGGTGGGAAGGCGTGGCGCCCCAGTCGATCAGCTGGCGCAGTAAGCCGCCGGTGCCGCAGCCGACGTCCAGCGCGCGCACGGTGGACAAGTCGCGCCCGACCGTCAACGGCAGCAGTTCGGCCAGTACGCGCGACCGCGCCGCCGACTGGCGGACGATGTCGGGCCGGTGCCAGGCATATTTGGCCAGCGCGGCGCCGCCATGCCATTGACGATAGACCTGCTTGATGCGTTCCTGTTCGGCTCGGTCGTTCATCGTGTCCTGCTCTTGAGAAGGTGCGCACAAGTGCTCACCGATCTCTTCCTGCCCCGAGCCGTCCTGCTGGCCGTGCTCGTGCCTGACAGGCGTCACTTTCCCGCCTCCCGCCGGCCCGGCGCCAGCGGCAGTGCCCGGCGTCACCGCCTGGCTCGCCTCGGGTAGCGCCGTTCGCGCCGCGTGGGCGCCGGTGGCGAGCCGTTGCAGATCGATCGCCGCGTTCACGTCGCGGTCGTGATGGTGCCGCAGCCGGTGCAGGTCCAGGTGCGCTCCCAGCGCTGCAGAGTCTTGACCGTGGTCCCCAGTAGCCTGGCGGCCTGCCCGATTCCCATTGTGCTTTCCATGATCACGGTTGGACATATCTACTCCATTTGGTTCGACTAGAGTCGAGCTCCCAGGGACGCATCTTCCCAAGAGGAGGGGGCATAAGCTTGAGGATTCGCAAATGCGGGTGGAATAGATGAATTTTTGCTAACGGGAAGCTGCCCCGCCAACCCATCAGCCGGACGCGGCCGGCTTTCCGCGTACATCGGCGTTTCCGGATAAAATCGTGGCATTGCCTTCACTGGGACCAACATGAAAATCGCTTTTCTCGCCGATCCGCTGTCCGGGTTCAAGATTTATAAGGACTCGACCTTCGCGATGATGCGTGAAGCCGTGCGGCGCGGCCACCGGATCCATGCCTTCGAACAGCGCCACATGGTGCTGGAAGAAGGCGTCGTGACGGCCGAGGCCACCGAGATCACGCTGACGGGCGACCCCGATGACTGGTACAGCGAGGGCGACACGGAGTCCGTGGCGCTGTCCGAATTCGATGCCGTCATCCAGCGCAAGGATCCGCCGTTCGACATGGAATACGTGTACGGCACCTATCTGCTGGAGCTGGCCGAGCGCCAGGGCGCGCGCGTGTTCAACAAGCCGCAGGCCATCCGCGACCACAACGAAAAACTGTCCATCGCCCAGTTCAGCCAGTTCACGTCGCCCACGCTCGTGTCGTCCTCCGGCACGCGTCTGCGCGCCTTCCACGCCGAGCACGGCGACGTGATCTTCAAGCCGCTGGACGGCATGGGCGGCGCCGGCATCTTCCGCGTGAAGGACGACGGCMTCAACCTGGGCTCGATCATCGAGACGCTGACGGAAAACGGCGCGCGCACGATCATGGCCCAGAAATATATTCCCGCTATCATCAAGGGCGATAAACGCGTGCTCGTCATCGACGGCAAGCCGGTCCCGTTCGCGCTGGCGCGCATTCCGCAGGCTGGCGAGGTGCGCGGCAACCTGGCGGCCGGCGGCACCGGCGTCGCGCAGCCGCTGTCCGACCGCGACCGTGAAATCGCGGAAAGTCTCGGCCCCGTGCTGGCGGCGCGTGGCCTGTTGCTGGTAGGATTGGACGTGATCGGCGATTTCCTGACAGAAGTGAACGTTACCAGCCCCACCTGCTTCCAGGAGATCACCGACCAGACCGGTTTCGACGTCGCGGCGATGTTCATCGACGCCGTCGAACGCCGGGTGAACGGACACTGAGCAGGAAATAGAACATGGTAGGCATTCTGCTGATGACCCACGCTCCGCTGGGCCAGGCATTCATCGCGGCGGTCGCACACGTGTTCCGCGGCCCGACGGAGCGTTTCGAAGCGATCGACGTCACGGCGGACCAGGACACGAACGAAATCCACGCAATGGCGAAAAGCGCGATCGAGCGCCTGGACGAAGGCGACGGCGTGCTGGTCATCACGGACATCAAGGGCGGTACGCCATCGAATTGCTGCAACACCCTGGCCAGCCCGGGCCGTGTGGAAGTCATCGCGGGCATCAGCCTGCCGATGCTGCTGCGCGCGATCACGTACCGGCGCGACACGCTGGACGTGGTGGTCGAGATGGCATTGGCCGGTGCMCAGAACGGCGCGGTCAGGGTCGACAACCGGATCCGGCTCGGCACCTGATTTCCACGAACGACGACACAACACATATGATTCAACAGGAACTCGAGATCATCAACAAGCTGGGCCTGCATGCCCGCGCTTCCGCCAAATTCACCCAGCTGGCCGCGCGGTACCAGAGCGACGTCTGGCTCACCCGCAACGCGCGCCGCATCAATGCCAAGTCGATCATGGGCGTCATGATGCTGGCCGCCGGCAAGGGCGCCAAGGTGACGCTGGAAGCGGAAGGCCCCGACGAACAGGAGTGCATCGCGGCGCTCGCCGCGCTCATCAACGACAGATTCGGCGAAGGCGAGTAATGCCGGATTCCCGAGCCGGCGGCCGTATTCTCCCAGGAACCTCCATGGCATCGTTCACACTGCACGGTATTCCGGTTTCGCGCGGGATCTCGATCGGGCGCGCGCACCTGCTCACGCCGGCCGCGCTCGACGTCAAGCACTACCTCGTGCCGGAAGAGCAGGTCGAGGCTGAGGTCAAGCGCCTGCAGGATGCGATCGCCACGGTGCACCGCAACCTGCAGGACCTCTGGACCGAGCTGCCGAAGGACGCCCCGACGGAACTGGGCGCCTTCATCGACGTGCACGTGCTGATCCTGTCCGATCCGATGATCTCGGAGGCCCCGCTCGACATCATCCGCAGCCGCCACTACAACGCGGAATGGGCGCTCGTCACCCAGATCGACGAGCTGTCCGCGCAGTTCGACGAGATCGAGGACGAGTACCTGCGCGAGCGCAAGCACGACATCCAGCAGGTGGCCGAGCGCGTGCTGAAGGTGCTGATGGGGA
This sequence comes from Massilia sp. P2_C2, assembly GCF_056404615.1. Classification (NCBI taxonomy): domain Bacteria; kingdom Pseudomonadati; phylum Pseudomonadota; class Betaproteobacteria; order Burkholderiales; family Oxalobacteraceae; genus Massilia; species Massilia sp. P2_C2. The sequence continues at coordinate 6,495 of NZ_JBFUDR010000106.1, forward strand.
CGGCGCTGCCGGCGCAGCCCGCGGCGCCCGGCGAAGAGCACTTCCAGCCGCAGATGATCGTCGTTGCGCACGACATCTCGCCGGCCGACATGCTCGCGTTCCGCGACCGTTCGTTCGTCGGCTTCGTCACCGACGTGGGCGGCCAGAACTCGCACACGGCCATCGTCGCACGCAGCCTGGACATCCCGGCCGCCGTCGGCATGAGCCAGGCCTCGCGCCTGATCGAGCAGGACGACTGGGTGATCGTCGACGGCGACGCCGGCGTCGTCATCTGCAATCCGAGTCCGCTCGTGATGGAGCAGTACCGCGCGCGCCAGGCCAACCTGATGAARGCGCGCAAGCGCCTCCTCAAGCTCAAGAAGACGCCGGCCGTCACGAAGGACGGTACGTCGATCACGCTGCTCGCCAACATCGAGCTGCCGGACGATTGCGGCCCGGCGCTGGAGGCGGGTGCCGTCGGCGTCGGCCTGTTCCGTTCCGAATTCCTGTTCATGGGACGCGGCGTGCAGGGTCTCAAGGTGCCGGGCGAGGACGAGCAGTTCGAGCAGTACCGCAAGGCCGTGCTGGCGATGAAGGGCCGTCCGGTCACGATCCGCACGCTCGACGTGGGCGCCGACAAGCCGCTCGACCAGACCGAACATACGGCGCTGAACCCGGCGCTGGGCCTGCGCGCGATCCGCTACTGCCTGGCCGAGCCGCAGATGTTCCTCACGCAGCTGCGCGCGATCCTGCGTGCGTCCGCGTACGGCAAGGTGCGGATCCTGATCCCGATGCTGGCGCACGCGTTCGAGATCGACCAGACCCTCAGCATGATCGAACAGGCCAAGGCCCAGCTGCGCGAGCAGAACGTCAAGTTCGACGAAGCGGTGGACGTCGGCGCCATGATCGAGATCCCGGCCGCCGCGCTGGCCCTGCCGATGTTCGTCAAGCGCCTCGACTTCCTGTCGATCGGCACTAACGACCTGATCCAGTACACCCTGGCCATCGACCGCGTCGACTACGAGGTGGCGCACCTGTACAATCCGCTGCACCCGGCGGTGCTGACCCTGATCGCGAAGACGATCGACGCCGGACACAAGGCCGGCATCGACGTGGCCGTGTGCGGCGAGATGGCGGGCGACGTCAAGCTCACCCGCCTGCTGCTGGGCATGGGGCTACGCGAGTTCTCGATGCATCCGGCCCAGCTCCTGGCCGTCAAGCAGGAGATCCTGGCCAGCGACCTGACGCGGCTCGTGCCGCGCACCAAGCGCATCCTGCGCGCGATGGAGCCGGCGGCCATCGCCGACGCCGTGGAGCAGCTGCAGTCAGTCTAGTTACAACTTAAGAGTCTTCATGGGATCGATCGGAATAGTCTCCCCCCAGGCGATGCACTTCGCCGAGCCACTTCGCCTGCGCAGCGGCGCGACGCTCGGCGATTACACGCTGATGTATGAAACCTATGGCACGCTGAACGCCGACAGGTCGAACGCCGTGCTGATCTGCCACGCGCTGAACGCGTCGCACCACGTCGCCGGCCACTACGCCGACCAGCCGAAGAGCACCGGCTGGTGGGACAACATGGTCGGGCCGGGCAAGCCGGTCGACACCGACCGCTTCTTCGTCATCGGCGTCAACAACCTCGGCTCCTGCTTCGGTTCGACGGGCCCGATGCACACGAACCCGGCCACCGGCAAGCCGTACGGCGCCGCCTTTCCCGTCGTGACGGTGGAGGACTGGGTCGCCGCGCAGGCGCGCCTGGCGGATCGCCTCGGCATCCAGTGCTTCGCGGCCGTGATGGGCGGTTCGCTGGGCGGCATGCAGGCTCTGGCCTGGAGCATCATGTTCCCAGAGCGGCTGCGCCACTGCATCGTGATCGCCTCGACGCCCAAGCTGTCGGCGCAGAACATCGCGTTCAACGACGTAGCGCGCCAGGCGATCCTCACCGATCCGGACTACCGCGGCGGCGACTTCTACGAATACGGCGTCGTGCCGAAGAACGGCCTGAAGGTGGCGCGCATGATCGGCCACATCACATACCTGTCGAACGACGACATGGCGGAGAAATTCGGCCGCAAGCTGCGCAATGCGGCCGAGCGCAATGACTACAAATTCGACTTCGGCATCGATTTCGAGATCGAGTCGTACCTGCGCTACCAGGGCGATAAATTCTCTGAATACTTCGACGCCAACACCTACCTCTTGATCACGAAGGCGCTCGACTATTTCGACCCGGCGCGCGAGCACGGCGGCAACCTGACCAAGGCGCTGGAAAGCACCCGCGCCCAGTACCTCGTCGCATCGTTCACGACGGACTGGCGCTTTGCGCCGGACCGCAGCCGCGAGATCGTCGAGGCGCTGCTGGCCAACCGCCGCAAGGTGACGTATGYCGAGATCGATGCCCCGCACGGCCACGACGCGTTCCTGCTGGAAGACGCGCGCTACATGAACATCGTGCGCGCCTATTTCGAGCGCATCGCCGTCGAAAGCAAGGAGGCCGCATGAAATTCGAAGACCTGAGCACCCTGCGCCCCGACCTGGCGTTCATCGCCCACTGGGTCAATGATGGCGCGCACGTGCTGGACGTCGGCTGCGGCGACGGCGCCATGCTGCGCTACCTGGAAAAGGCCAAGCACTGCACGGGCTATGGCGTCGAGATCGCCGACGACAAGGTCCTGGAAAGCACCCAGCGCGGCATCAGCGTGATCCAGCACGACATGGAGCAGGGCCTGGACCTGTTCGCGGACGACGCGTTCGACATGGTGCTGTGCCTCTCGTCGCTGCAGATGATGCAGCACGTGGAGGCGCGCCTGCGCGACATCGTCCGCGTGGGCAAGGAGGCGATCGTGTCGTTCCCGAACTTCGCCTACTGGCCGCACCGCGCCGCGCTGCTGAAGGGCCGGATGCCGGTGTCGCGCTCCCTCCCTTACCAGTGGTTCGACACGCCGAACCTGCGCTACGCGACGATCTACGACTTCAAGGAACTGGCCGAGAAATGCGGGCTCGAGGTACTGGAATACGTCGCGCTGGCCGAGGGCAAGCCGGTGTCGTTCCTGCCGAACCTGCGCGGCAGCCTGGCCGTGTTTCGCCTGCGCAAGCGCGATCTCGCGGGCAAGGCCTGAGCGCGCCGCTTTGCATGCCCGTGTATCGTGTTGTACATACCAGTCAGTCGCGGGCATGATGTCGTCAAAACCCAGCAGGAGAACACCATGAACCCATTCTTCAAGCTCAAGACACACGCCGGCAGGGCCACCGTCCTGCTCGCGCTGTGTGCGCCGGTGTGGGCCGGCGCGGCCCAGGACGACCGTCCCAACCCGGACCAGGTCGTGCAGGACGGCATCGCCGTGAAGCCCTTGAAACGCAATTCGATCAGCGGCGTGTGGCGCGACATCGCCGCGCCCGAGCAGGCCATCAACGAACAGTCGGCCCAGCAATACCTGGCCCTGATGAGCAAGGCGAAGCAGGAAGGCGCGCTGGTGCCGGAATCCGATCCGCGGGTGCAGCGCCTGCGCGCCATCGCCCGCCGCATCATTCCGAACACGGCGCGCTGGAACCCGGATGCCCAGCAATGGAAGTGGCAGGTCAACCTGCTGCAGTCCGGCGAGGTGAATGCATTCTGCATGCCCGGCGGGCGCGTCGCGTTCTACACCGGCATCATCGACAAGCTGCGCCTGACGGATGACGAGATCGCGGCCGTGATGGGCCACGAGATCGCGCACGCACTGCGCGAGCACGGGCGCGACCGCCAGAGCAAGGCGACGGCGACGGGCCTCGCGAGCCAGCTGGGCGGCGCCGCACTGTCGGCCTGGCTCGGCGTGGACGTGCGCGGCGCCACCAATGCGGCCGGCCAGCTGCTCGTGCTGAAGTTCTCGCGCGACGAGGMGCGCGAGGCCGACCTCGTGGGCCTGGACATCGCCGCGCGCTCCGGCTACGACCCGCGCGCCGGCATCGCGCTGTGGAACAAGATGGCCGTGCTGAACCAGAGCGGCGCGCCGATCGAACTGCTGTCCACGCACCCGGGCGGCGGCGAACGCATCGAGCAGATCGAGAGCCACATGAACGTGCTGTTGCCGCTGTATGCGCGCAGCAAGGGAACGTCGGTCGACCGGTTGCCGCCGTACCGCTCCAACGTCGCACAGCGTTGATGAGGAAATAAAGGGTCGATGGTACGTTTCGTCAGGAAGGGCCACCAGGCCGCGGCCAATGCCGTCGTGCCGCTGCCGGTGCGTGATGGCGTGGCCCCCAGCTACCTGTGGATCACCGAGACCCGCACCGGCGGCATGCTGGCCTTTCTCGAGGAACGCTTTCCCGACATCGCCGGGCCCACGTGGACCGAGCGGCTGGCGCGCGGCGACGTGGTCGATGCGAAAGGAGCGGTGCTTGCGGCCGACAGCCACGTGCGCCAGGGTATGCGCATCTGGTACTACCGCGAGCTGGAGAATGAAACACCGATCCCGTTCGAGGAAAGCATCATCTTCCAGGACGAGCACCTGCTCGTCGTCGACAAGCCGCACTTCCTGCCGATGATCCCGACGGGGCGCTTCCTGCGCGAGACCCTGCTCGTGCGGCTGAAACAGAGATTTGACCTGCCGCACCTGACGCCGATCCACCGCCTCGACCGCGAGACGGCCGGCGTCGTCATCTTTTCGCACAACCTGGCCACGCGCGGGACGTACCAGTCGATGTTCCAGAAGCGCAGCATCCGCAAGACGTACGAGGCGCTGGCGCCCGTGCTGGAAGGGCGCGACTTCCCGTTCACCTACCGGAGCCGGATGGTCGACGGCGACAAGTTCTTCGTCATGCGCGAAGAACCGGGCGAGCCGAATTCCGAGACGATCATCGAGCTGCTGGAAACGCGCGGCGGCATCGGGCACTACCGCCTGCATCCGCACACGGGCCGCAAGCACCAGCTGCGGCTGCACATGGCATCGCTGGGCGTACCGATCCTGAACGACGCCTTCTATCCCGTCGCGCTGCCGTGCAAGGGCGACGATTTCTCGGCGCCGCTGCAACTGCTGGCGCGCGCGATCCACTTCGACGACCCGCTCACGGGCGCGCCGCGCAGCTTCGCGAGTACGCGCGAGCTCGCGTGGCCCGCGCGCTGAGCTCCGGTATCAGAGGGCGTAGTCGATGATCAGGGGCGCGTGGTCGGAGAAGCGCTCGTCCTTGTAGATCGAGACGGCATGCGCCTTCGCGGCGATGCCCGGGGTGGCGACGTGGTAATCGATGCGCCACCCGACGTTCTTCGCCCACGCCTGGCCGCGGTTGCTCCACCACGTGTATTGCTCGGGGCGCTGGTCGATGCCGCGGTGGACGTCCACGAGGCCCAGTTCGTCGAAGATGCGCGTCATCCAGGCGCGTTCCTCCGGCAGGAAGCCCGAGTTCTTCTGGTTACTCTTCCAGTTCTTGAGGTCGATTTCCTTGTGCGCGATGTTCCAGTCGCCGCAGATGACGATCTCGCGGCCTTCCGCCTTCAGGGCCGAGAGGTGTGGCAGGAACACTTCCATGAAGCGGAACTTGGCTTCCTGGCGTTCCGGCGACGACGAGCCGGACGGGCAGTACACGGAGATGACGGTCAGGTTACCGACGTCGGCGCGGGTGTAGCGGCCTTCGTTGTCGAATTCGACACAGCCGAAGCCCGTGCGGACAGCATCCGGCTTCGTGCGGCTGTAGACGCCCGTGCCCGAATAGCCCTTCTTTTCGGCGTAGTGGAAATGGCCGTGGTAGCCGTGCGGCGCAAGGAATTCCTCGGTCATGTCGGCCTGCTGGGCTTTCAGTTCCTGGACGCAGATGAAATCGGCGTCCTGGTTGGCCATCCAGTTGAAGAAACCTTTCTTGTGGGCGGAACGGATGCCGTTCAGGTTGGCAGAGATGATTCTTGGCATGATCGAAAGCGGTTGGGATGGAAGCGCGGCCGCGCAATGCGGCGACCTTTGCGAGGGCAACAGTGTATCGTGTTTTGATTCATATCAACACCACTGCAGCATATCCGGTTGGCATCGGTCTAACCGGCTCCGGTATGGCTAGAATGATATTTTTCATTTCTTTCGCTGTGCGACGTCAACGTTTTCTGAAATAGCGGTTGCTCGCCGGTCTCTTCCACCCACCAGGGATCCATGTGCTGATCAAGTCCGACGACCTGCTGGCCGGCAAGCATGGTAAGACGGGGCATTTCGTGCGTTTTTACGACGACAGCGAACTGTTGCTCGACGAAGTCGCGTCTTTCCTCGAGCGGGCATTGCGGACACGGGGCAGGGGCATSGTGGTCGCTACCGGGGCCCACATCGATGCCTTGCGCGCCCGCCTGGACGTGCTGGCGCGGGCGGAAGGGCGCGCAGCCCCGGTGCCCTGGGACGTCATGTGGTTCGATGCCGAGACGACGCTGGCCCGCATCATGGCCGGCGGCTGGCCGGATCGGGCGCGCTTCGAATACGAGGTGGGCCGCGTCGTGGCCGAGGCCTGCGCCGGCGGCGCGCCCGTGCATGCGTTCGGCGAGATGGTGGCACTGCTGTGCGCGCGCGGCCGCTATGACGCCGCCCTGCACCTCGAACGGCTGTGGAACGAACTGGCGCGCAAGCTCGAATTCTCGCTGTTCTGCGCGTACCCGTGGGCCCTGTTTCCGTCGTCCGGCGTGGCGCACGTGTTCCGCCAGGTCTGCGCGGAGCATGATCACGCCTGCGCGGACGCCGCCGCCCCGCTGCCGCCCGGGCAATCCGTCGACATCAGCCTGGTGCGGCTCGAACAGAAAATGCATGCGCTGCAGGCCGAGGCGGCGCGGCGCCGGCGCGCCGAAAAGACGCTCTTGCTGTGCGAGCGCGAGTTCGCCGATTTCGTCGAGAACGCGGCCGAGGGCCTGCACCAGATCGGCGCCGACGGCACCATCCTGTGGGCGAACAGGGCCGAGCTGCAGATGCTCGGCTACCGCTGGGAAGAATACGTCGGCCACCACATCGCCGAATTCCATCTTGACGCCGCCGTCATCGAGGACTTCATGGCCAGGGTCGCGGCCGGCGAGACGGTGATGGACGAGCCGGCGCGCCTGCGCTGCAAGGATGGCTCGATCCGGCACGTGGTCATCCGTTCGAACGCCAGTTTCGAGGATGGCCTGCTGCGCTATACGCGCTGCTTCACGCGCGATGCGACCGAACAGATGCACAGCCTGCGCGAAATCGAGCATGCGCGAACCCGCCACGCCGAACTGGCGGGGGCGCTGGCGGCCGTTGGCCGTGCCGAGGATGACTTCCTCGTCATGCTCGGCCGCGCGCTGCGGGGTGCGCTGCGGGTCGGGCAGGGGATACCGTCCGTCGAGCGCAGGCTGCGGCGCGTCGTGCGGCTGGTGGACGGCCGGCTTCGTCAACGCGCTCGGGCCGGATTACAATACCGGTTTTCACAGATCGAGGGTCGTGTCGTGGACAACCTGCGCCAACAGTTCATTGCGTTTTCAGTCGAAGCCGAAGTCTTGAAGTTCGGTCAATTCACCACCAAGGCCGGCCGCCAGTCGCCGTACTTCTTCAACGCCGGCCTGTTCCACGACGGCGCCACCCTCGGCAAGCTGGCGGCGTTCTACGCCCAGACGCTGCTCGACTCCGGCCTCGAATTCGACATGCTGTTCGGCCCCGCCTACAAGGGCATCACGCTGGCGTCCGCGACGGCCGTCGCGCTGGCTGCGAAAGGCCGCAACACGTCGTTCGCCTACAACCGCAAGGAAGCCAAGGACCACGGCGAGGGCGGCACGATCGTCGGCGCCAAGCTGGCCGGCAAGGTCGTCATCATCGACGACGTGATCTCGGCCGGCACCTCGGTGCGCGAATCCGTCGCAATGATCCGCGCGGCCGGCGCCGAACCGGCCGCCGTGCTGATCGCGCTCGACCGCATGGAACGCGGCGGCAAGGATGGCGTGCTGTCGCCGCTGTCGGCCGTGCAGGAAGTCAGCCAGAACTACGGCATCCCCGTGATCTCGATCGCCAGCCTGGCCGACCTGTTCGGCTACCTGGAAGCGGATCCTTCGCTCGCCCAGTACAAGGATGCCGTGGCCGCGTATCGCCAGCAATACGGCGTGGCCTGAGCGTTCAGAATGTGATGTAATGGCGGCAACCATTTTGGAGTTGCCATGAATAACATCGCCCGCGGCGTCCTGACCGCCTTTCTGTGCGTGGTGCTCGTGGGCTTTGGCCTGTGCGGCGCCTACGGTACGGTCGGCGGCCTGGCCGATCTGGTCGGCGGCGGTTCGGGCGAACTCAAGGGTATTGAGCCCATGCTGATCGGATTCGGTCTCGTCGGACTCGGCATCGCCTGGGTCTGCGGGATCGCGATCGTCCGCCTGTGGCGCAAGCGCCCGCCCGCCGGCGAATGAACGGCCCCGTCCTTTCCGCCGCGACGGCGCAGTGGGTCCACCTCGTATTCGAATGGCTGGCGCTGGCCGGCGGCGTGCAGTTGTACCGCTGGCAGCGCCGGCGCGCCCGCCAACCCGCGCTGCTGCAGCCGGGATCCTTCGCCGTCGTCGTCGGCTGCATCCTTGGCGCCGCCATCGGCAACAAGCTCGTGTTCTGGATCGACATGCCGCACCTGTGGCAGGGCGCCGTTCCGGACTGGCGGTTGATCGCGTCCGGCCAGTCGATCGTCGGCGGGCTGCTGGGCGGCCTGCTCGGCGTGGAGATCGCCAAGAAGCTGGCCGACATCCGCGGGTCGACGGGCGACCAATTCATCCTGCCGCTCGTCGCCGGCACGGTCGTGGGCCGCATCGGCTGCTTCCTCGCGGGCCTGAACGACGGCACCTATGGCGTGCCGACCTCGCTGCCGTGGGGCGTCGATTTCGGCGACGGCATCCCGCGCCATCCGACTCAGGTCTACGACATGCTGTTCGCGTTGCTCGCAGGCTGTCTGCTGTGGCGCTGGCGCGCGCCGCTCGGGCGCAGTCCGGGGCTCGCGTTCAAGTTGTATCTCTCGTCCTATCTCGCCTGGCGCCTGCTCGTCGACGGCATCAAGCCGGTGCCGTATGCGTATGCGTTCGGGCTGTCCGGCATCCAGTGGGTGTGTGCGCTGGCGCTGGCGTGTTACCTGCCGTTCGTGTACCGGCAACTGTCCGGCTTCATTCATACCCGGAGGCTTCACCCGACATGACATTGCTGTCTTCTTTCCACGCGCGCGCAGGGACGGTCGTCCTCGCCCTCGCGTTCATCGGCGGTACCGGCTGCGTCGTCATCGATGCGGCGAACAATGCCCGCTATCGGCAACAGGCGCTCGACCGGGAGACCGCGCGCCAGCGCCGCATCGCCGCACTGGAGTCGGCCGCCGCCGCCGGCGAGCCAGCGGCGCGCAGCGCGCTGGCATCTGCGCTGCTGTCCACGTTCGATCCGGCGCGAGCCGACGTGCCGCGCGCGCGGGCGCTGCTGGAACAGGCCGCGGCGCAGGATGACGGCCTCGCGCAGGCGCTGTTGGGCGACATGCTCGCCGATCCGGCGCGCTTTGTACACGCCGCCCGGCAGGAGAATGCCGAGCGCAGCATTGCGCTGCTGCAGCGCGCCGCCACGAAGGCGTGTACGTATCCGCGGCCCATACCGTTCTACCCACGCATCGAGCCCGCGTTGCAGGTCAGCCGCATGCTGAACGTCGCCGGCCGTACCGACGATTCCCTGCTCTGGCGGGCGCGCGGTATTCTCCACTGCGGCAGGGGAGATCCCGCCGAGCTGAAGTTGGATGCGCAGTCCAAGCATGTCTCGTCCGCCGAGCGCATCAAGGCGCTGGCGCTGCTGGCGTTGACCGGCGATGCAGCCGCGATCGCTTCGGCCAGGGCCACGCTGCCGGCAGCCGATGCCGACGCCGCCGAACGCCTCGCCGCCGACCTGCGCCGCCGCGTCGCCGATTCCGAACGAGACTACCCGGCGCCGCCGCGCAAGGAACAACCATGACCCGCAAAACCCGCCCCTACCTGTTCTACGACACGACGACGTCCGTCTGCTCGACCTGCCTGCACCCGGTCGAAGCGAAGATCGTGTTCAAGGACGACAAGGTGTACATGGACAAGTGGTGCGGCGCGCACGGCACCGAGCGCGTGCTCGTCAGCGATGACGTCGCGTACTACCGCCTGTGCCGCGAAGTGTTCGTTAAATACCCCGAGATGCCGCAGCAGTTCAACACGAAGATGGAATACGGCTGCCCGTACGACTGCGGCCTGTGCCCGGACCACATGCAGCACTCGTGCCTGTCCGTCGTCGAGATCACGGACAACTGCAACCTGAACTGCCCCGTGTGCTATGCCGAGAGCGGCACGCACCGCGAACGCCACCTGCCGCTGGAAGACGTCATCCGCATGCTCGATGCCGTCGTCGCCAACGAGGGCGAGGCCGACGTGATGCAGCTGTCCGGCGGCGAACCCACGCTGCACCCGCAGTTCTGGGATATCCTCGACGCCGCGAAGGCGCGCCCCATCAAGCACGTGATGGTCAACACGAACGGCATCGTGCTCGCGCAGGACAGGGCGTTCGTCGAGCGGTTGGCCGGCTATGCGCCCGGCATCGAGGTCTACCTGCAATTCGATTCGCTGCGGGCGGAAGTGCATCGCGAATTGCGTGGCGCAGACCTGACGCGCATCCGCCGCCAGGCGCTCGACAACCTGAATGAGGCGGGCCTGTCGACGACGCTCGTCGTCACGCTCAAGAAGGGGCTGAACGATGGCGAGATCGGGGAGATCATCGACTTCGCGCTGCAACAGCCCTGCGTGCGCGGTGTCACGCTGCAGCCGATCCAGGATGCCGGTCGCGTGGAAGACTACGATCCGCGCCTGCACCGGCTGACGGTCTCCGAAATCCGCCGCCGCATCGCCRAACAGAGCCGCCTGTTCACGCTGGAAGACGTGGTGCCGGTGCCGTGCAATCCGGACACGCTGGCGATGGCCTACGCGATCAAGACGGAGGAGGGCACCGTGCCGCTGACCCGCTGGATCGACCCGCAGACGCTCGTCGAGGGCAGCGGCAACACGATCGTGTTCGAGCGCGACCCCGCGCTGCATGGCGCCGTGAAGGATCGCATCTTCCAGCTGTTCTCGACGAACCACTCGCCGGAATCGCAGGCCAACTGCCTGTCCGAACTGATGTGCTGCCTGCCGCTCGTCAGCACACGGAACACATTGTCCGCGCTCCGCTACGACAACGTGTTCCGCGTATTGATCGTGCAGTTCATGGATGCGTACTCGCTCGATGTGCGCGCGCTGAAGAAATCGTGCATCCACTTCGCGCTGCCGGACGGCCGTCTCGTGCCGTTCGAAAGCTATAACCTGCTGTACCGCGACGACCGCCGGCTGGAAGGCATCCGCGCCGGCATTGCGGCGGACTTCGCGCGCCGGCGCGAGCGGACTACGATCCCGCTGGTGCCGGCGCCGCCATCTGCTTGACGGCCATCGCGAGGAACGCGTCGAGCGCCGTGCCGCTGCCCTCGGCGCCGCCGACCTGGATCGACGGGACGAGCGCCACCTGCCCGCGTTCGATCGCTTCCGCGAAGCGCAGCAGCACGGTCTGCTGGAACTGCAGTTCCGGGCCGCCGTAGGCCGCCACGTTCAGTTCCGTCGCCTTTGCCTGGGCCTGGCCGACGGCTTCCAGCTGGAATGCTTCCGCCTCGGCCAGCCGGCGCTTGGCGTCGGCGACGCCGGCCGCGTTCTGGCGCGCTTCCTCGGCGGCCTTGATCGCCTTCTGCACGGCGGCGCTGCCCTGGTTCTCGGCGATGCGCACGGCCAGTTCCGATTCCGTGATCGACGTCTGCTGCTTCGCGCGCGCCTCCGCCTCGCGCAGGATGCGTTCCTGCTGCGCGGCCGCTTCCTTGGTGCGGTAGGTCTCCAGCTGTTCGCGCGACACCTGGCGCTCGCGCAGCTGGCGCAGGATCGTCTCGATCTGCGTGTCGCCTGCCTTCGCGCGCGGCGTGCCGATCAGGACTTCGTTCAAGGTGAGGTTGTAGCCCTCGAAATTGCGGCGCATTTCCGCCATCGCGCGTTCCTGGATATCCGAGCGTTCCTGCAGCAGCTCGATCAGCGTCTTGCGCTGGCCGACGTTCTTGAAATACGCGGCCACCATCGGATCGAGCGTCTGCTCGACCAGCTTGCGGATATCGCCGAAGCGCTGGATCACGAGCGGCGCCATCTTGTAGTCGATGTTGACGACGACGGACAGCGGCAGGTCCGGCTCGAACGCGTCCTTCGTGATCAGCGAGACTTCGGACAGATGCTTGTCCAGCTCATGCGAGCCGATCGCGCCCGCCTGCCACTTCAGGATGAAGTTCGTGGTCGGCACTTCGATCACGCGCCGCGCATACGGATTCAGCGCGTACTTGCCCGGCAGCAGGGGCGTCGCCTGCACGCCCTTTTCGTCGGCGCCCACGAGTTCCCCGTGGCGGTAATCGTCGCCCGTCAGGTCGGTGCCGGCCTTGCCCGTGTACGACACGACCACGCCCACGA
>NZ_JBFUDR010000107.1:0-18768 GCF_056404615.1 Massilia sp. P2_C2
GTCCGCGCCGTCCGCGCCGTAGCGCGCATCCCAGTCCGCATGCAGGGCGTCCTCGACTTTGGACCAGTCGCTGTTGCGGTAGCGGGCGTCGTTGCGCATCGCTGCGCCGTAGCGGTACGCTGGCGCCATTTCGTCATAGCTTCCGTCGCTCGATGCGTAGGTGTTCGACCAATGCGTGCGGTAATGGCTGTCGGCGTCCGTGGTGTCGCCCGTCATCTTTTCCCAGCCGTGCCGGACGGCCGCCTTGATGCGCTCCCAGGCCGAGCGTTCATCGTGCGCGCCATACCGGCTGTGCCAGTCGTTCTTGAGGTCGGTCTCCGCATCATCCCAGTGGCGGCCACGGTAGGTGTCGCTCTTGCGCATCTCGTTGCCGTAGCGGTAGGCCGGCGCCACGTCATCATAGCCCGTGCCGTCGCTGGCGTAGTTCGACTCGTAGTGGGTGTGGTAATACGTCGAGTCGTCCACCGTGTCCGGCGTGATCTTGTTCCAGCCATGGCGCACGGCGTCCTTGAACTTGTCCCAGGTGGAGTGTCCGCTCGTATAGCGCGATTCCCAGTCGGACCTCAGCTCGGACTCCGCGTCGTCCCAGTGGCGGCTGCGGTATTGCTGCAGGCGGCGCGCTTCGTCGCCGTAGCGGTACGCCGGCAGGTAGTCGTCATACGTTTCGTTCGCGTTCGAATACCTGGCGTTCCAGTGCGTGCGGTAGTAGCTGTCGTCGTCGATGTCCGGCGTGATCTTGTCCCAGCCGCGGCGCACGGCGGCCTTGAACTTGTCCCACGTCGACGCGCCCGGATGGCGTGCTTCCCAGTCGCTCTTCAGGTCGGATTCGACCTCGTCCCAGGAGCGGTCGCGATACCTGGCGCTGGTGCGCATCTCGGTGCCGTAGTGGTAGGCCGGCGCGTAGTCGTCATAGCTGCCGCCCAGGCTCGAGTAACGATCATTCCAGTCCGAGCGGTACCAGTCGTCCGCGTCCGGAGTGATGCGATCCCAGCCATGGCGTATGGCTGCCTTGAATTTCTCCCAGGTGGATTCGCCCGGGTGGCGCGTCTCCCAGTCGCTGCGCAGCGACTTCTCGATGTCGCTCCAGTCGCGGTCGCGGTATTTCTCGTCGCGGCGCATCTCGTTGCCGTAGCGGTAGGCCGGCGCGTAGTCATCGTAGGTGCCGCCCAGGCTCGAGTAGTTCTCGTCCCAGTGGCTGCGATAGTCATCGTCGACCATGCTCCCGATGCCGGCGTCGCGCGAGAACACGCGCACCTTGCCGCGCGAACCCGGGTCGCGCTGCTGCGAGCCCGACTGGTTCGTATCGCGCTGCAGCGATCCGGACTGGTTCCCCATCCTGGCCGAGCCGCCCAGCGACACGTCGTCCGAACCGGGGATCGACGCCGTGCCCTGCAAGGTACTGCCACTCTGGCTCAGCGCGCCGCTCTGCGAACCGCCCAGCGTCGACTGGCGCGACGTACCGGTGGCCGGATTCTGCGACGAGCTCTGGGTGCCGCTGAGCGTATTGCCGCCCAGGTTGCTGTCCAGCGAGCCGCCCGACTGCATCGGCGCGCCCAGCGGTTCCTGGTACGTATTGTCCTTCGGGACCGGATCATTCATGTTCTGTGTCCCGAAGAAATTGCGGTCTTCGTCGGCCGAGCGTTGCAGCGAGCCGGCCTGCGTGCCCTGCTGCGACCCCGTCGCTGCCGACCCCGGGCCGGTACCGGCGGATTGCGCGGACATCGAACCGGATTGCTGCAGGCCGGACGACGCCATGCGCGCGCCGGCCGCGCCGCCCGCCCACTGGTCATGGTTCTCGTCGATGTCCACGGGGCCGAAGCGCTCGATGATGTCGGCCGCGCGCTCGACTTCCGGTTCCGAATCCGTTGTCAGGGTCAGCACATGGTGCCCGCGCGTGACGGCGTCCGAATACCTGGCCGCGTGTTCGTTCGAGTCGGACCCGAACAGGCTCGTGAAGAAGTGCTTGATCGAGGCGCCGAAGCCTTCCTCGTGCGCGCCCGTGAGCAGTTCGTTGTCGCCGGTGACGCTGTCCGTCTGGCCCGTCGGATCGGCGCTGGAAAGGCTCGCATCGGTGCGCGAGAAGCCCGATGCCAGCAATTCATCGAGCGCGTTCTGGGCATCGCTCCGGTTATCGAAGACAGCTACTAGGGTATGTCGCATGATGTTTCCTCCGATGTCATCTGGTGAACGCCGGCTTGTCCGAAGCGCGCCACGCTGACCTGCTCGCCGCCGAGCATGACACGAGCTTGCAGCTTTCCGCGTGGAGATCCTCGCGCCGGCTCATGGTGTCGTTCGCGTCATGGACGCTGGAGAAATCCAGAGTACTCCAAAGCTGCCGCGTTGCGCGCACCATTGACCCAGTACAACTCATGCGTGCGTACCGATCAGCGCGCTCAGCCGAACGGGTTGGATACCGTCTGCACGTCCGGTGGCGGCAGGCGGTCCGGCAGGTCCTTCGCTTCCAGGCCCGCGACGATCCGCCCCAGCAGGTCGTGCAGGAGGCGCGCCCTGGCCAGGCCGTCCTTGTCGGCCGTCAGGTCGACGTCGCCGGAGATCGTGATCCGGTCGAGCCGGTTCTCCAGCATCAGGTTGCCGACCTCGACGACGTCGGCTTCGTTTTCGTACGGTGCAAATGTGGGCTTGCTGCTCATGGTGTCTTCCTTGGCGGCGATGGAAATCAGTGGCGTTTGTTGCGGCGCGACGGCTTGTCGCGGATCTCCGGCACGGCCAGGACGCGCTCCTTGTCCGCATCGGGCAGCGCCGGCAGCAGGTTGATGCCGATGATGCGTTCGAGTTCCGGGATCGGGATCACGTTCGGCTTCGCGTCCGGCGTGTTTTCCACGAACCAGGCGGCGCCGGCGCGCTGGCGCGGGCTGTACACCAGTTTATACAAGTGGGTCGGCACGAGCACGTTGCCGACCTTGCGCAGGTCCGAGCCGAGGAATGCCGGGCCCGTCACGACGTACAGGTCGCCTTCGCGCTTGGCCATCTTGCGCACGGCCCCTTCGATGCCGGCCCACAGGTTGCGGTTGTTCTCGCCGTCCTGCGGGACGATGTTGGCGAGGCTGAAGCTGTCGCGCTGGCTGTCCCGGTCCGGCATGTCGCCGTTCGGCGCCATGTGGCCGCGGTCGTAGCCGCTGCGCGCGTAGTCGGACAGTTCCGCCCGCTGGTTCGGCGGCAGCCGGGACTCCGAATGGAAAGAATTCTCGCGCGACAATTCCTGCGCCGCCGCAATATTCTCCGCCTGCAGGTGCTCCGCCGACCATAGCGGGGTGCGCGTGAGACCCGAATGCAGGACGCTGAATACGTTGAAGCACAGTTCTTCCGTCGCCTTGTCGAGTTTCGGATTGGTGATGCGCGGCGCCTGGCCGTCGACGAAATGGTCGCTGCACGATTGCGGTTGCGGTGCGGCCCCGCCACGGTGGTCGCCGCGGTCGGCGACGCCGGCTTCGGCATGGGGCCGGGACGGTGCGTGCCCGGCCTCGCGCTGGCACGCGCCGAGTGACAACAGAAAGGCCAGTACGAGCGCAGGCGCGAATAACTTCTCGAACATGATGTTTTGTTAAGATCAAAGATTGTGTCATTTTAGCCGACACGCGCTTGAACTTCGTCATGGTTTTCCATGTTGCATACCCGCGCACGTTTGAATGTTCGCTGCATTTCCGAAGGGAATGATATAGAATCGCCGTTTCAAAAAGCCAAGTACATTTGTCCAAACATTGACGGCGATGGATAAGCCCTCCATACCCGAGGACCTCCGGCGCTTCGTGCTGACCAGCGTCCCCTCGGTTCCCTTCCTGGAAGCGTTACTGCTGATGCGCGCCGACCCGGCCCAGGCGTGGCGCCGCGATACGCTGGCGCGGCGCCTGTACGTCCGTGAAAAAATGGCGGAAGGCCTGCTGGCCGACCTGTGCACGGCCGGCATCGCCGTGCATTGCCGGGACGCAGGCGCCGAAAGCTACCGCTACGCCCCGGCGGACGCCGGCCTGCGCGAGCGTATCGACCGCCTGGCTGACGCGTACGCGACCCACCTGGTCGAAGTCACGCACCTGATCCATTCTTCCCTCGACCGCAAGGCGCAGCAGTTTGCGGACGCCTTCAAATGGCGAAAGGATAGCTGATGGCAATTACCATTTTCGTGCTGTGTGCACTCACGTCCTTGGCCTGTGCGTGGCTGCTGCTGGGCAGTTACCGACGCACCCGGCACCGTTTGCTGTTCTGGAGCGGCGCCTCGTTCGTGGCGATGACCGTCAACAACGTGTTCCTCGTCCTGGACAAGGTCGTTTTCCCCGATGTTGACCTGTTGCCCGTGCGTCAGGTGTCGGCCCTCGTGGCCGTGCTCCTCCTGTTGTACGGCCTGATCTACGAAAAAGAATGAAGTGGAACGACATGAGCGACCTGATCGCCGGCGCCATCGCCATGGCCTCCTTCGTCATCGCGCTGTTCTTCCTGCGCTTCTGGCGCGGCACGCGCGACCGATTCTTCCTGTACTTCGCCCTGTCGTTCGGGATCGAGGGCGTGCACCGGATCGTGTCCGCGCTCACGTATGACGATACCGAGGACACTCCGCTGCACTACCTCGTACGCCTGCTGGCCTATGGCCTGATCCTGTGGGCGATCCTGGAAAAGAACCTGCCCGCGCGCGGCGCCCGACGCAGCGAGGTCAGCCGCGGCGACGGCGAGTAGCGTGCGCCCTGCCGGATGTGCTCAAGGACAGTGCGCCCGAGGATGACGGCAACGACGGCAGCGGCGGCAAGGCCGGGCGCTAGCCCATCACGCCCATGCGCAGGCCCTCGATCGTGTGGACCTGCTCGATGTGTTCCAGCGCCGGTACGATGCGGCAGCGCAGGTGGTCGCGCACGGCCGCCGGCAACGCATCCCAGTAGGCCTGCGTCACCTGCAGGTCGTGTTTCTCGGCGTTGCGGCCGTCCGGAGCGTCGACGCCCAGCACCAGCACCGGACGCGACACCTGGCTGCGGTTCGCCGTCCCGCGGTGGATCGTCAGCGCCGAGCGGGCCGAGATGTCACCCACCTGCGGCAGCTTGCGCTGCGCACGCGCCTCGTAGCGCGGATACAGCGATTTATCCGGAAACATCGGATCGCCGCCCGCCAGGTCATCCCATTGCGTGCCCGGGGCGATCTCGAACGGGCCGATTTCCTCCGTTACGTCGACCGTCGTGAGGTTGAAGGCGAGCGAATTCAGGCGGCGGCCGACGAGCGTTTCCGGCGGCGCCGGGAAATCGCGGTGCCACGGCTGGTGCATCGCGCCCGGGAACGGGATGTCGAAGCCGACTTCCACGATCTTGTAGTCCGGCCCGAGCACGGCGCGGCACACGGCGACCACCCACGGATGCGTCGCCAGGTCGACGAAGCCGCGCAGCCGTTCCGGGTGCACCTCGACATAATAGCGGCAGGGGCCGCGCTCGAGGGCGCCGTTGGGGCGGGCGCGCGCCTCGGCGAACAGGGTTTCGATGTCTTCCTTCACTYGCGCCACCCAGTCGGCGCTGAAGGCGCCCTTGCAGGCGATGATGCCGTCGCCGTACAGGCCGCCCATGATGGCGCCCACGTCGACACCGGCGCTCTCGTTCGATGCTTCCATGGTGTTCTCCTTGCGTCACTTCTGCGGCGCCATCGTACCGGCGAAACGCGGCACATGGCGCCCGGCTGCCGGTCGCAATCGTGCCGGGCCGTAGTTGACAGCCGGGCCCACACCTCCTACAGTCGCAGCACGATGATCACGACTTTCCGTGCATGCAAGCCGCGCTGACGACCGTCCTGCTGGCGCTCCGCTGCGCGCGGCGCCTTTGGCCCGCGCGGTCCCGTGCCGTATGCGGAGGATCCCCATGAGAGACCGCCACCCGGGACGGGTCCTGTTCCTGTGCGACCGCCCGGTCTCCGATCCCGCCGTCGGCGCCGTCGCCGCCGAACTCGGCTACGGTCTCGTGCACGCCCGCACGCTGGACGAGGCCCTCGATCATGCCCGCCGGCCCCGCGGCCAGACCAACTTCGCGCTCGTCCTGGCCGGCTATTCCGGCAACCCCGACGTACTGTTCGACAGCGTGCGCCGCCTGCGCGCCGCTCTGCCGCAGACGCCCGTCATCGCGCACGGCATCCCGCCTGCGCCGCCGTTCTCGCTGGACGCGCTGTACGATGCCGGCGCGCTCGCCGTCCTGCACGACCCTGTCTCGGTGCCGATCCTGAAGGCCAAGGCGCGCTTCTTCCTGCAGGCGCATGCCACCGCCGCCGAACGGCGCCGCGCCGAAGCCGCGCTGGAAGACACCCGGGCACGCCTCGAGGCGATCATCGCCGCGGCCGAGGTCGCCGTCTGGTCGATGGACGTCGCGAGCGGCCAGGTCGCCGCCGACGCGCGCCTGATCGACATGTTCGGCCTGCGTCCCGAGGATGCGCACGGCATTTCCGTCAGCGCGTACTTCGACGCGATCCATCCGGACGACGTGCGGCCGACGCAGGCCCTGCTCGCCGGGGCAATCGACAGCGGCGAGCCCTACGAGGCGACCTTCCGCGTGCGCGCGCCCGACGGTGCCTGGCGCTGGGTACTGGCGCGCGGCCAGCTCGACCGCGCCGCCGGCGGCCCGCGGGGCCTGATGCGCGGCGTCGTGATCGATGCGTCGCTGCAKAAGCAGGCCGAGGAGCAGTTGCAGGCCAGCGAAGAGCGCTACCGCACGCTGTTCGAGGCCATCGACGAAGCCGTGTGCGTGAT
Source organism: Massilia sp. P2_C2 (assembly GCF_056404615.1). Taxonomy (NCBI): domain Bacteria; kingdom Pseudomonadati; phylum Pseudomonadota; class Betaproteobacteria; order Burkholderiales; family Oxalobacteraceae; genus Massilia; species Massilia sp. P2_C2. The sequence continues at coordinate 6,722 of NZ_JBFUDR010000107.1, forward strand.
CGAGATGCTGTACGACAGCGCCGGCGCCCCGTGCGATTACCGTTTCCTCGAGGTGAATCCCGCCTTCGTCAAGGTGACGGGGTTCCAGGACGCCGTGGGACATACCATGCGTTCGCTGGTGACGGCGCACGCGGCGCGCTGGCTCGACGCGCTGGGCCGGGTCGCGGCCACCGGCGAGCCCGTGCACTTCATCGACGAGGTCGAGCGGCTGGCGCGCTGGTTCGACGTCTATGCCGCGCGCGTGGGGCCGGCCAACAGCCGCAAGGTCGTCGTGCTGTTCACGGACATCACGGAACGCCGCCGCACGGAACTGGAACTGCGCCGCCTGGCCGACGACCTGGCCGAGCAGGATCGCCGCAAGACGGAATTCCTCGCCACGCTGGCGCACGAGCTGCGCAATCCGCTCGCACCGATCCGCAGCGGCCTGCAGCTGATGCGCCGCACCCGCTCCGACCCGGCGGCCATCGCCCGCGTGCAGGACATCATGGACCGCCAGCTCGACCATCTCGTGCACCTCGTCGACGACCTGCTGGACGTGGCCCGCATCACGCGCGGCCAGGTCGACCTGAAGTGCGACTATATTCCGCTCGCCGACGTGCTGCACGCGGCCGTCGAGACGAGCCTGCCGCTGATCGAGACGTCCCGTCACCGCCTCGACGTGCGCCTGCCGTCCGAATCGCTGACCCTGTACGCGGACGCGACCCGCATCACCCAGGTCGTCAGCAACCTGCTGAACAATGCGGCGAAATATACCCCGCGCGGCGGCCACATCGTGCTGGCGGCCGAGCGCGACGGCGACCAGGCGTTGATCGCCGTGTCGGACAACGGCATCGGCATCCCGTCCGAGTCGCTGGAAGACGTCTTCCGGATGTTCACCCAGGTTGCGCATGCCGCCCACCACACGCCCGGCGGACTCGGGATCGGCTTGTCGCTCGTGCGCAGCCTCGTGGAACTGCATGGCGGGACGATCCACGCGGCCAGCGCCGGCACCGGCATGGGCAGCGTGTTCACCCTGCGGCTGCCGCTGGCCGAGCGGCGCGCGCCGCTTCTTGCGACGCCGGGCGCGTCCGCAAAGGCGGCGGACACGTCGCCGCTGCGCCTGCTCGTCGTGGACGACAATCGCGACGCCGCCGACACGCTGGCCGCGCTGCTGTCCGTGATGGGCCATGACGTCGCCGTCGCGCACGACGGCTACCAGGCGCTGCGCATGCTCGACGGCCTGCAGCCGCAGGCCGTGTTTCTCGACATCGGCATGCCCGGACTGTCCGGGTATGAAGTGGCCGACATCGTGCGGCGCGAGCGGCGCCACGACGGCGTCATGCTCGTGGCCCTGACGGGCTGGGGCGGCGCGGACGACCGCGCGCGCACGGCGCAGGCCGGGTTCGACGCGCACCTGACCAAGCCGGCGACCGTGGCCGCCATCGAGGGCGTGCTGTGCGACGTGCACGCGCGTACGACGCCGTCACCAGCCGACGGCTAGCAGGATACGTCGGGTACCTTCATGGCAGCGTCCGCGCGGCGGCGGCCAGCGCCTGTTCCAGCGCTTCGAGGCTGACGGGTTTGGTGAGATGCTGGTCGAAGCCCGCCTCGTGCGACTGTTCCTGGTCGCTCTGCGCGCCCCAGCCGGTCAGCGCGATGAGGACCACCTGGCCGAAGCCCTGGTGGCGCCGGATCGCGCGTGCGACCTCGTAGCCGCTCATGCCGGGCAGCCCGATGTCGAGCAGGATCAGGTCCGGGCGCGCTTCCAGCGCCGTCCGCAGGCCCTGCGGACCATCGCGCGCGACCCACGTCGCGTGGCCCAGCGCATCCAGCAGCGCGACGAGGCTGTCGGCCGCGTCGGCGTTGTCGTCGACGACCAGCACCCGCAGCGGTGCCGGCGGGTGCGTCCCGGCGTTGGTGTCGTCCCCGCCCGGACGGGCGTGCGGCGAACCGGGATGCAGCGGCAGGCGCACGGTGAAGGTGCTGCCCTGACCGCGGCCGGCGGAGTAGGCGCTGACGCGGCCGCCGTGCAGCTCGACGAGGCGGCGCACGAGCGACAGGCCGATGCCGAGGCCGCCCTGGGCCCGGTCCAGGCTGCCGCGCACCTGGGTAAACATCTCGAACACGGCGCCGATGGCTTCCGGCGGGATGCCGATGCCGGTGTCCGACACGGCGACGACGGCATATCCATCCTCGCGCCAGGCCGCCAGGGTGACGCGGCCGCCGGCCGGCGTGTACTTGGCCGCGTTGTTCAGCAGGTTCGACAGCACCTGCACGATGCGCGTGACGTCCGCGTCCAGCGGCAGCGGTTGGTCCGGCAGGTCGACCTCGAGCCGGTGGCCGTGGCCTTCCATCAGCGCGGCGCTCGTTTCCAGCGCCATGTGCACGAGCGCCTTCAGGTCGACGGCTTCCTTCTTGAGTTCGATCTTGCCGCGCGTGATGCGGGCGATGTCGAGCAGGTCGTCCACGAGGTGGATCAGGTGCCCCAGCTGGCGGTCCATCATGGCGTGCACGCGTCCCGCCGCTTCCGGCTCGCGCGGTGCCATCCGCAGCAAGTCGAGCCCGGTGCGGATCGGTGCCAGCGGATTGCGCAGCTCGTGCGCGAGCGTGGCGAGGAACTCGCTCTTGCGGTGGTCCGCCTCGGACAGGTCGGCCGCGATGCGCCGCAGCTCGCCCTCGGCGCGCTTTTGCGCCGTGATGTCGCGCGTGATGGTGGCGAGGCCGATGTTGTTGCCGTCGGCGTCGCGCACGGCGAAACCCTTGAAGTAGACGGGCAGCGGCGCGCGGCCGTCGGGCTGGGCCAGGCGCAGCTCGCCTTCCCACGCGGCAGGGTCGCCGGTCAGCGCCGCCATCACGTGGTCGCACACGAACGGCCGGTCCTCGCGCGGGAAGAAATCGAGCATGCGCCACGCCGCGATGTTGGTGCTGTCGTCCAGTCCGGCCATGCGCCGGCCCGCCGGGTTCAGGTAGATGCCGCCGGCGTCTGGCGTGAAGATGCCGATGAAGTCCGACGATTGTTCGGCCACGGCGGCCAGCCGGCGGATGCCCTCTTCCGCGCGCCGGCGGTCCGTCTCGTCGCGGAAGTACAGGGCGAGGCCCCCGCCGCTCGCGTCCGGCCCGTCCGTCGGGAATGAATTGATCTCGAACCAGCGGCCCTGGTCGGGATCGAACGCCTCGATGCGGCTGCGGGTGCGCTCCAGGGCCGTCCGGCGCAGCGCGCCTTCCTGCAGGCTGCCGCGCAGCCGGGCGAACAGGTCCCAGAACTGCGCGCCGACCAGTTCGTCGCGGCGGCGCTGGGTGACCGCTTCGGCGGCACCGTTCGCATACGTGATGCGCCATGCCGGGTCGAGCGCGATGAACCCCTCGCTCATGCTTTCCAGGATCGCGCGCGAGCGTTGCTCGGCCGCCTGCCGTTCGGCGGCCTCGTGGCGCTGGCCGATGACGAGGGACGCCGTGTTCGCGAGCAGCGCCAGCGCCGCTTCTTCCGGCGGGCTGGGCACGCGCCGTTCCCGGTAATACAACGTGAACGTACCCAGTACGGCGCCGGACGGCGCCAGGATCGGCAGCGCGCGTGCCGCAGCGAGGCCGTGCGTACGCGCCAGCTCGCGTTGATGCTGCCAGAGCGGGTCCGTGGCGATGTCCGCACAGGAGACCGGCTCGCCGCGCCACGCCGCGCTGGCGGCCGTCCCGGCGACGGGACCGATGGGGATGGCGTCGATGGCATGCTGGAAGGCGGGCGCCAGCGACGGCGCCGCCGCGTGGCGCAGATGGGCGCCAGGCCCCGCCAGCTGTACGGACGCGAGCGCCGCGCCGCCGCTGTAATCCTCGGCCGTGCGCGCCAGCACGTCCAGCACGTCGCCGAGCGGCGCGTCCGTGACGGCCAGTTCGAGGGCGCTGCGCTGGCCGATGGCCAGCAGATTCGCACGTGTGCGCTCGGTGACGTCGACGCCGTGCAGTAGCACGCCCGCGATGGCGCCGTCCGGGGCGCGCAGCGCCATGCAAACGAAGTCGAGAAAGTGCTCTTCGCTGCCAGCCTGCGGGCGCTGCAGCAGCAGGCGCACGTTATGACCTTCGACCGCTTCGCCGCTGCGGTAGACCCGGTCCAGCACGTCGATGAAGCCCTGCCCGTCCAGCTCCGGCAGCGCGGCGCGCACGGACAGGCCGGCCAGCGGGCGGTCGCCGGCCAGGTCGAGGTAGCGCTGGTTGGCCATGTCGATCACGTGGTCCGCTCCGCTCATCACGCACATGATGGCGGGCGCGCGATGGAAGATGTCGCGCATGCGTTCGCTGGCCGCCTGCAGTTCGCGCAGCAGGCGTTCGCGCTCGGCCTCGGCCTGGCGCCGGGCCGTGATGTCGGTGAACGTGAGGACGGCACCGGCCGTGCGGCCCTGGATCACCATCGGGTAGACGGAATAAGCGACGGGCAGCGCGCTGCCGTCGCGGCGCCGGAACAGGTCGTCGTCCACGCGCAGCACGGTGCCGGCGCGCGCCGCGGCCGCGATCGGGCAGGCGGCCGGGCCGTGGCCGTCGTGCGCGCCGTCGTGGATCAGCTCATGGATAGGCCTGCCCTCCGGCGCCAGCGCCTCGTAGCCGAGCAGCGCGGCACCCGCCGGGTTCAGGAACGTGCACCGGCCTTCCTGGTCGAGCCCGAAGATGCCCTCGCCCGACGACGCCAGCAGCAGCGAGAAGCGGTCGCGGCTCTCGCCCAGCTGCTGCTCGCTGCGGGCCAGGCGTTCGGCCGCCAGCTGTTCCCGGGTCGCATCGCGGATGATCTTGGCGAAACCCACGTGCGTGCCGGCCTCGTCGCGCAGCGGCACCATCACACCCTCGGCGAAGAAGCGCGTGCCGTCGCGCCGCACATGCCAGCGGCGGTCTTCCGCCCGTCCCTGTTCGAGGGCGCGCCGCGACTCCTGGTCGGGCACGCCCGCCGCGCGGTCTTCTTCCGTGAACAAGAGGTCGGCGCGGCGGCCGCGTACGGCGTCCGCTTTCCAGCCGGTGATCGCGCCAGCACCGCCCTCCCATTCGGTGACGATGCGGTCGACGTCCGTGCCGATGAAGGCATAGTCGTGGATATTGTCGAGGATCAGGCGCAGGCGCGCGTCGCGCGAACGCAGCTGCGCGCGGTGGCGCTCTTCCTCGATGCGCGCCAGTTCCGCGTTCTTGCGGTACAGGTCGATGAAGACGGCGACCTTGGCACGCAGCACGACGGGATTGAACGGCTTGGTAAGGTAATCGACCGCGCCCAGCGCATACGCGCGCTCGAGCGGGAACTCGGCGGCATCGCCGGCGGTCAGGAAGATGATGGGCAGGCTGTGCGTTCGCGGGTGCTCGCGGATCAGTTCGGCCAGCTCGAAACCATTCATCGTCGGCATGCGCACGTCCAGCAGCACGACGGCGAAATCGTGGGCCAGGACTTCGCGCAGCGCGGCTTCCCCCGACGTCACGGCCACGAGGGCCTGCCCCAGGTCCGCCAGGATGGCTTCAAGCACCGCCAGGTTGGCGGGCTGGTCGTCCACGAGGAGGATCTTGGTGGTCTGGTCGGATGCCATCAGGTTCTGGCGCAAGAATTGATGTAATTAAGGCAATGTATTCCGCGCCCTTCTGAAAGTCAATTGTGCGCGGCGTGATCCCGGCCGCCCCCAAACTGGCCCCTTGTTTTTGACGGAACTGGAGTATGCCGATGACGTTGCCGTACGTGTCCCAGGCAGGACATTTTTCTTTGCTCAACAATTCGCTCGAAGACTGGGCCGTCGCGCTGGCCGTGGGCCTGGCCGCGACCGTGGCAATGGTGTTCGTGCGCGCCTTCGTGTTGCGCCGCGTGGAAGCGATGTCGCGGCGGACCCGGACGCGCATCGACGACTTCGTCCTGACGATGCTGTCCCGCACCTATCTGCTGTTCATCGTCGTGTTCGGCCTGTACTTCGCCAGCACCTTGCTGGAACTGTCGGTGAGGCAGGACCGCTTCGTCACGCGTATCGCCATCGCGTCGCTGCTGCTGCAGGCCGCCGTGTGGGGGGACACAGGCCTGCGCGCCTGGCGCGACCAGTTCAGCGTCGGCCCCGTGGACGGCGAACGGCGCCAGTCCAGCAGCGTGCTGTGCTTCATCTCGCGGCTGCTGCTGTGGGTCGTCGTCACCCTGATGATCCTGGACAACTTCGGGATCAACATCACCACGCTCGTGGCCAGCCTGGGCATCGGCGGCGTCGCGGTCGCGCTGGCGACGCAGAACATTCTCGGCGACCTGTTCGCCTCCCTGTCGATCATGCTGGACAAGCCGTTCGAGGTCGGCGACTTCATCATCGTCGGCGACGTGCTCGGTTCCGTCGAGCATATCGGGCTGAAGACGACCCGCGTACGCGGGCTCGGCGGCGAACAGGTGGTATTCTCGAACGGCGAGCTGCTGAAGAGCCGCATTCACAACCACAAGCGCATGCAGACGCGGCGCGTGGCCTTCGTGCTGCGCGTGGCCTATGGCACACGGGAGGAATTGCTGGCGCGCATCCCGGATCTCATCCGCGACATCATCGCCAGCAAGCAGAACATCGATTTCGAGCGCGCGCATTTCTTCAGCTGGGGTCAATGGTCGCTGGACTTCGAGGTCGTGTACCACTACCGCAGCCCGGACTACATCCGGCACATGGATGCGCAGCAAGCCATCTTCCTCGACATCTACCGCCGCTTCCAGCAGGAAGGCATCGAGTTCGCGCAGCCGTTGTCGATCGTGCGCCTGGCCGACCCCAGGCAGGTGGAGCTGTTTCGCCGCAACGATCCCGTGCCGCCTGCCGGTCCGTCCTTTCATTAGGTGTTGCCTCGAATTTGGCGGACTTGTCCTACAGGCATGCCTCAAGGAGTCCTATTCAGTCAGCATATCGTGCGGCTTACCATGGTTTTCACCTCTTCCCGATCGGGAGCCGATGAACCAACTCAAGGAGAACGATCATGGCATCGAACAACCAGCAAGGTGGTAACAAGGGCAGCAACCAGAGCGGCGATACCAGCAACCGCGGTTTCGCATCGATGGATCCGCAAAAGCAGCGTGAAATCGCTTCGGAAGGCGGCAAGGCTGCGCACGCTTCGGGCAATGCCCACGAGTTCACCTCGGAAGAAGCACGCCGCGCCGGCTCGCAGAGCCACAAGAACGACGGCAATACCCAGAGCGGCGGCAGCGGCAGCCAGCAGAGCGGCGGCGGTAGCCAGCAGACCGGCGGCGGCACCCGCGGCGGCACGCCCGAGCAGCATGCCAAGGCCGGCTCGCAAAGCCACAAGAATGACAACAAGCGTTGATGTCTGACCTTGCCCGGCTTGCCCGGGCAGTGGTTGTACTTCGAACCGCTGGCTACGGCCGGCGGTTTTTCTGTTTGCGTGACGCGTTCGACAAAATCCCCTTCATTTGTGGATGTGCCCGGTACGTCCAATTGTGCGGGGTAAAACGAATGAAGGATGATATATTTTTGGCACTATATTTCGAATTCCAATCGTTCGGTAACCACAAGTCAATATTGGTCCGGATTGGGATGTGCATTGTGAACATAGTCATCCATCCGCTCTGATAAAAGCACGCATGCGAGGGCACGGAGCCCGCGCGGCTTCTCGTCGCGACGGCAGAGATAACCATTAACTCAGGATAAGCGAATGAAAAAGAATATTGCCATTGTCGGTGCTGGATTTTCCGGAGCTGTCATCGCCAACCAACTGGCCCAGGCGGGCTATAACGTCGAAATCTTCGAATCGCGCGACCATATCGCGGGCAATTGCCATTCGGAGCGCGACGAGGAAACCGGCGTGATGGTCCACGTCTACGGACCGCATATTTTCCATACCGATAACGAACGGGCCTGGGAATTCATCAACCGTTACGGCACGTTCAAGCCGTATGTGAACCGCGTGAAGGCGATCACGAACAATCGCGTGTTCACCCTGCCGATCAACCTGCTGACGATCAACCAGTTCTTCGGCAAGACCTTCCGCCCGGCCGAAGCCCAGGCTTTCATCCAGTCGCTGGGCGACAAGTCGATCGAGAATCCGGCCACGTTCGAGGAACAGGCGCTGCGCTTCGTGGGCCGCGAACTGTACGAGGCGTTCTTCAAGACTTATACGATGAAGCAGTGGGGCTTGCATCCGAGCGAGCTGCCGGCCAGTATCCTGAAACGCCTGCCCGTGCGCTTCAATTACGACGACAATTACTTCAACCACAAATACCAGGGCATGCCGGCCGACGGCTATACGGCGATCGTGGAAAACATGCTGAAGGTGCCGGGCATTGCCGTGCATTTGAGCACGCCATTCGATCCGGCCGCCAGGACCGATTACGACCATGTGTTCTACAGCGGCCCGATCGATGCCTGGTTCAAGCATGTGGAAGGCCGCCTGCCCTATCGCACGCTGGATTTCGAAGTGTTCCGCGACACCGGCGATTACCAGGGCAATGCCGTCATCAATTACTGCGACGATTCGAAATCCTATACGCGGATTACGGAACACAAGCATTTCTCGCCGTGGGAACAGCACGAGCGCACGATCTGCTATATGGAATACAGCCGCCAGTGCGAGGAAGACGATACGCCGTATTACCCGATCCGCCAGGCGCGCGAAAAGGCGCAGCTGGAAAAATACGTGAACCTGGCGCGCAACGAGACCAATGTTTCTTTCGTGGGCCGGCTGGGCACGTACCGCTACCTCGACATGGACGTCACTATCCACGAGGCGCTGCTCACCGCCGACAAGTTCCTCGAGGCGGCGCGCGAAAAGGTCCGGATGCCCGCATTCGCGATCGATCCGCTGGCCTGATCAGCGTACCGGGTCGCGCTCGACCGGGTCGCGCAATACCGGGTCGCGCTCGACGACATAGCTTTTACCCGGTGCCAGCGCCAGCTCGTACCGGTGTTCGCCGATCGGCACAATCGTGCCCGAGTCGCTGCGGGGCGCCGTCGCGCTCGTGAAGCGCAGCACGCCCTGTCCCGCGGCGGCCGTCACGCGGATGCGCGCCCCGTCGGCATGCACGGCGACGTCGCCCTGCGGCGTCGGCACTTTCCCTTCGATCCATTGCAGGCCGCCGAGGTTCGGTTCGACCACATACGTCGCATAGCCGGGCGCCGTCGGCTGCACGCCGAGGTAATACTTGCCGAGCAGGTAAAGCGGGCTGGCGCCCCAGGCATGGCACAGGCTCTTGCCGAATGGCTTGCCGTACATCGCATAGCGCGCGGCGCCCGTCTCGGCCGGATCGTACTGCTCCCAGAAGCAGGTGGCGCCGGCACGCAGCATGCCGCCCCAGTAATCCTTGATCTGGCCGGTGACATAGGCCTGTTGCCCGCTTTCGGCCAGCGCCGCCAGTTCGTAGAACCGCATGTACGGCGTCGTGATCTTCGGCACGGCATCGTTCGCCAGGACATTGCGCCGCACGGCGGCCGCCTGCGCGTCGTCGAGATAGCCGAACATCAGGGCGAACATGTTCGGGTGGCGCGTGACGAGCGGGTTCGGCTTCCCATCCTTGCGCCCGTGGATGAATACCTGCCGTTGCGGGTCCCAGAACGCCGCCATGATCTTCGTTTTCAGGTCCGTGGCGAGCTGGCGGTAGCTTGCGGCCTTCGCGTCGTCGTGCGCGAGCGTCGCGCAGTCGGCCATCGCTTCCAGGCTGCGCGCGAACAGCAGCTGGATCACGGCCAGTTCGCCATCCTTGGGCATGTCGGCCCAGTCCACGAACACCCAGTCGCCCGGCCGGCCTTCCAGCATGCCGTTGGCGTTGCGCCGTCCCAGCACGAAATCCATCAGCGTCACCATGCGCGGGTAGATGCTCTTCACGAACGCATCGTCGCCCGTGTACTGGACATAGTCGCGAATGCCGATGAACCAGTACAGCGAATAGTCGAGGATCGTGTTGATGTGCATGTCCACAGGATCGGCGCCACGCAGCGCCCACGTGGTGCGCTTGACCGCGTCGCTGTCGAAGAGCGTGTAGTAGTTCATCAGATAGGCCTGCACGGCGTCGCCGGACCAGACCCAGTGGTCGCGCTTGACGCCGTCGATGAAGAATTCGCGCGTGTTCAGTTCCAGCGAGCGTTGCGCCACGTCCCAGATCCGGTTCAGTTCGTCGTCCGAGCTGCGGAACGTGCCGCGGTGCGCGACCGGCAGGTATTCGTACAGAAGTGTCACGTCGTCGAAGCKCAGGCCGGCGTCGGCCACGACGTTCACGTAGCGCAGCGCGCGCGACGTGGGCGCGACGTAGTCGCCTCGGTGGTTGGCGATCGTGGCCGTGTCCAGCGTCTCGCCGGTTGTCGTCGCCAGCGCCTCCTCGCGCGATTCGCCGTAATGGAACGTCAGGCGGCCGCTGCCCCTGAGGTTCGCGAGCCGGACGAAGCCCGTCGTCTCGCGGCCGAAGTCGACGAGGACCGAGCGTCCGTCGCGCTGCACGGCCGTCGGCTCGACCTTCCGGGTCGCAAGCCGGAAGCGGGACGGCGGGACGTCCGGCGCGTCGAAGTTCCAGTGCGCGGCATGGACAGGGCTGCCTTCCGTCCACGCACCCGGGCGCGGACCGACCCTCCACGAGGCATCGGACCGGACCGTCCTGCCCTGCACGAGCACGGCCGGCGGCGACGCCGCGTTGTAGACCTGGAGATTGATGCTGTGCTTGCCGGCCGGCAGCCGGATGTGGCGCTGGTCGCCGTGGACGAACACGCCGTCGATGCTGACGTTATAGGTGCCTTCGGCCGTGACCGCGACGTCTTCCGGTTCGGCCAGGTTCACTTCGCGCGCAAAATTGACTTGCGGCTGGTGGCTGTAGAGGCGCCAGAACGGCGGCCAGGCGACATCGCGTTCGACGCGCTGCACCTGCATCCGGTTGCTCAGCCAGATTTCGAAATCGCCCGGGTACCAGATCCACGTGGCGCCGCCTTGTGCTCCGGCGGCGCCGCAGACGAGCGCCAGCAGGAGTCCCATGAAGAATGAATGAAGTCGCATCGGCGCATTGTAGTCAAGGCAGTCATGGGTATTTACCGGTCGCAAAAATAATCAACAGCCTGAGCGATTTCTTTAATGGTTTGCGTGACGGATCACGTAAACAAAAAAACCGCCCCGCGCGGGTAGCGCGAGACGGGTTTGCGTCTCACCGTGCCGGGTTGGGTCAGCCGGCCTTCGCCAGGCCATCCTTCGGCGCCGACCGCGCGGCCAGTGCCGCGATCGGCAACGGGTTGACGTTTTCCGCGTTGACGACGGCGTCGAAGTCGGTTTCCTCCGCGCGGGCGATGAAGCGCCGGGCCTTGTTGCTGGGCGCCGTCGTCTCGATCAGGTGATGCATCTTCGACGCGGTCAGGTCCCAGGACGTGCCGGCGACGATGGCGCGCATGCGCTCCACCAGTGCCGTCTTCTGGTCTGCGTTCATCGCCAGCATGCGGTCGCAGGCCGCGATGAATTTCTCCGGGGTGTCGGCGATGGCGACGACGTCGCCGTACGGCACCTTCACGTCCGTGATCGGCGTGCTGACGGACGGCAGTTCCGCCGCCATGTATTCCAGCACCTTAGTCGGGCTGATGAACCTGGTCGAATCGTTCAGCGCGAACGGCAGCAGGCAGACGTCCCAGCCGGCCAGGAACTGCGGCAGCTGCTCGTACGTGCGCTGGCCCATGTAGTGGATATTGGTCGCGCGCGGCAGGTTGGCCGGGTCGATCTTCACGACGGGGCCGACGAGCACGATCTGCCAGTCCGGACGGGCCTCGGCGACCTGGCTGATGAGGTCGGTGTCGAAACGTTCGTCGATCACGCCATAGAAACCCAGGCGCGGCCTGGCCAGGTGTTCCTGTTCCGGATGGCTGGCGCTGCGGTCCAGCGCTTTCCGGAAGTGCTTCGCGTCGACGCTGCTCGAGAAGCAGTGCGCATTCGCGTGGCGTTCGCGCTTCGACTGGTACAGGCTCGGGCCGCCCGTGAACACGAGGTCGGCAATGTTCAACAGCGCGCTTTCGCGCTGCAGCAGTTGTTTCGGCGCGTTCTTGAATGCAGCCAGTTCGTCCATGCAATCGTAGACGACGAGTGCCGGGTCGAAGCCTTGCAGCAGCGGCAGGGCCATCGGCGTGTAGAAC